>NZ_LKDU01000025.1:0-69900 GCF_001401855.1 Pseudoalteromonas sp. P1-7a
CATCCTTTATTTTTCGAGTCAACACTTAATTTTAAACTTTCTTGCGATGATTTAAAACCTAAGTTTTACTTAACTCTCTGAGCCGTTGTACTTTGCTATGCTTCAGCGTTTCCCGTCTCAGTGGGGTCGCATTATAGGGAGATTCGAGCGGGGGTCAATGTTTTATTTCAGCTTTTTGACAAATAAATGAATTTAGTATGAAACACATACAAATAAAGGCCTGCAGACTGATTTCAGATTAAAAAACGCGCATATTAAGTCGCTATTTTATAGCTAATATTTACGCGTTAGAAAAAGCAGTACATTTAGTAAGCGCTGTACTGCTTTGTTGGTTTTAATTTGCTGCAATTTGCCATACAGCTACAGAACCTGAGATCTCATTACCTATCATAAGGAGTGGTTTTTCAGTGGCACTTTGCTCAGCCGGTACAAACACCATGCCTTCGGGTGCAAGGTCGCCGGTTATATCTGCTCCCTCTATTACACCTCGGTTATAAAAGTAATCTTCAAATTGCACATCGTAAGGGTTGGTAATATCGTAAACCATAATCCCGCCCATGCGCTCAAGACCTATAAAGGCAAAAGTGCGTTCGTCTATCGTACCTATTGTTAGCGCTTCCGGTTCTGCGCCTTTATCATCTGAGCGTGTGTCACCTTCGTTTTCATCTTCATTGTTATTAAAGGCTTCGCCATGTACAGATGCAGTTATACGGCCTATGTCGTCGCCTGAGTCAAACACCACCAGCCCATTACTGTCCCAAATGGTAAACGAGCGTGCACCATAGGCATAAAGCGATTCGTATTGACCGTCGTCATTCGTATCACCTTTTACAGTGCTTACCTTCAAGCGGCCTATATCGTCATCGTCGTTATTTAAGTAATCAAAATTAGCTGCAAGCGTTAAATCTTCAACACGGCTTTCATCTATATAGGCAAGACAGCCATCATCTTCATCGTAATCTAGACCACCTTTTGCTATGCAGTCTGCCTCGCCTGTTGTATCAAAGAAATATTCACGTGCATCACCTTCATTTGCCGACACTATAAAGTTTGCGCCTTTCCAGCTAAAGCTTGAGATTGTATCTGGCTGATACATACCATAAAGCCCTGGGTACGATTTAAAATTAACACCGCCGTCTTTATCTGATGCGTCTATTTGTAAATCTGACCAATCTTTAAATCCTAACCCTTTTAGTTCAAGAGAGTTATCTTCTAAATTAACGATAGCTAGTGCGTTATTTTCTTGAATTGATATATAGGCATATTTGTTATCTTTAGAAATGCTGACGTACTCAGGCTCTAGGTCCATAGCAACTGTTGTATTTATTTCATTTCCATTAATTGTTCGCCCTGTGGGGTTGGCAAAAACTAGCCCTTTGTCTTCAAGCTCGGTTTGTTGATTGTTATATGCAGTAAAATCAATATTGGTGGCCGTATCGGCAATTACGCCATTTTCAATATTAATAACACTGATAGAGCCCTCAGGGTCGATACTGTAATCGCCATTAGGTTCGCCTTCATTAGCAACAACGACTTTTCCCCCATTATGACTAAAGGTCACCATGTCAGGTAAAAAACCGGCCGTTACATTTTTAATAAACACCGGTGTATCGCCGCTAATATTATAAAACGCTATTTGACCTGCTTCGCCCAAGGTTTTAGCAGCCATTGCAACAGCCAATAATTGGTTATTTTCATCTATTGCTATGCTGTTGGCATCGCCTGGGGTGTTGTCATTTAAAGTAAGGGTAATGGTTGATGTAAGGTTAGTTGCATTCACTGTTCCTTCGTTATCTTGAACGAGTGCAGCAGTATCAAAGGTGTCGGTGGGTATAATGTTCACTACAGCTTCATCACCAGAGCTATTAATAGCGTAAATCCACTTTTTAGATGCTTGATATGCAACTATTTCAGCCGCGCCTTCAGGGCTTTGGGCATTAAGTACAGCGCGGCCTATTAAACTTATATTTAACGCAGAGTTTGCATTGGTGCCGTTAGTCCCATTTTGACCCGCAGTACCTTGCTCCCCTTGGATACCTTGCGTGCCGTCTTGGCCGTCATCTCCATCTAGTGAGCAACCTGTTAATATTGATATGAGTGAAAGTGCTATAAGTGACCTTTTTAACATTGTTATTTTCCTTAGTGTGGTATTTGGTAAATATCAACACACCGGTATGACAAAGTTATGGCACTTTTAATAAAGCTTTTTTAACTTAAAAAACGAGTTTTAATGCTAAGGGGCATACAAGAACAAGACTTACTGTATAACCTAATAATTTAAAAGGCTTGGAATAGCTATTTTTAGCTTTAACACCTATAAAAGGCCCTAAAATATCAATGCGTGTAACGACTAATGTAATGACCGCGCAAACACACCATGTACCAATAACAACTAAGAGTGGCTCAATAAAATAACCAAGCTTTAAAGGCTGCAAAACAAAACATAGAATTATGAGTACACTTTGATGTAATAGATAAAAAGGGAATACCCAACTATTTAATATTTTTAAGTAGCTAGTTTTAAAGTTTAAAAAATGCTGTGCGAGTGCAAGCATGGTTAGCACTCCCAATACTCTTTGAATGTTGTAAAGAGTAGTAAAAACATAGCTAGGTAAATCAAACACGTTTTGATAAGCCATTACTATGTATATACACAACAGGGCAAAGCTTACACATAGCAGGCAAAAATAGTGTTTTAAGCTCGCCCAAAAATAAGCGTACTTTGCTAACAGGTACCCTATCAATAAAAATATAAAGCCGTTAGTTTCACGAATTGCATCTCCTTTTAAATAGTTATTAGTAAGCAGCATTGCTATGACTAATAAGCTTGCTAGTAAGGGTAGGTTTATTTTAACCAACTTGAGCAAAGGCGTAAAAATAGGAAGCTTCATGAATAGTGAAAATAAAAAAATGATAAGCATAAACTGCCAAAGAGAACGTAAATACCATAAATGATTTACATCTATGTGCGGCCATACTCCAGATTGGTAATTAGTAAACATTTCATTATTAATATCTAAAAACGCGGAGTAAAACTGCCAATACGATATGTTTATAACGCTTTGTTGCGACATCTCTGCATACAGCTGAAAGGGAACTATTAACCATAAGCCCACCAGCAAAGGGAGTAATATAAAAATAGAGCGATTTAAAATAAAAAAGAAGTTTGATTTAACGCCACTTACCTTATCAAGCATAAAGCTAAGTGCTACCCCAGATATAAACCATATAAGTAGCATTCTCCAAGGAGCAAACATCAACATAAAATACTCTACGTATTGAGATGTATAAGTACTTTTAAAGTGAAAACCCCAATTTTCGCTGTACAACATACCTATGTGATAAAAAATAAGTACAGCAAACGCAATTACTCTTAGCCAATCAAGAAAGTAATGACGATTATTTAAATGAGTTGTGAGGTGTAATTGTTTATTCATGCTTAAGCCAATATATGCGTATTGGTACTAGTAAGGCTTAAACAACTCGCAAAAACTATTCATAAGTGCTTATATTACAAGCAATAGTGATAAAAGGTGGTATTTAGGGATAAACCCACCGCATAAATATAAGCACATATTATGAACCTACAACACTTTCAGCGTTTTCAAACCCTATATGCCTCTGCATTACTTTGCGCATATATTTTGATAAACAATACAATAAACGCTACAACCCAAATAATGGAGGCAAAAAGAGCTGGTGATTTAACATTTTTAATTTGGGAGCCATTTGTATGGGAGTATTCAAGCGCGCTAGGATCATTGCTTATGTTTCCGGCTTTAATTTGGTTTTTGAAAAACACACCTTTTAATTGGCAAAAAGTACCTGCTTCATTGGCTATGTATTTTGGCGCTTCGATTATATTTAGCATGTTACATATTGCTATTATGGTTGGTAGTCGCAAGCTTGTATATTTAGCTTATGGTCGCTCTTATGATTTTGGACTGAGTTGGTTTGAATTAATATACGAATACCAAAAGGATGCTATTAGCTTTGTGTTTTTTATTACGCTAATAAAAGCATATCAATATGTTGTTCAGCAGTTATTAGGGGAGGCATCTTCTATAGAAGAAAGCGAGCAACAAGCAACACCCACTCTAAACCGTTTGCTCGTAAAAAAGCGTGGCAAAGAATTTATTGTAAAAATAGACGATGTTGATTGGCTTGAATCATCAGGTAACTATGTAAACTTATATATTGGCACGTCTATTTACCCTTTAAGAACGACCCTTACAGTACTAAGTAAGCAATTAGAAGATAAAGGCTTTTGTAGAGTCCACCGCAGCCATGGCGTAAACCTTGATAGAATAGAGTCTATTACACCGCTACCTAGTGGTGATAGTGAAATAAAGCTAACTACAGGTAAAGTACTTAACCTATCTAGACGCTACAAAGAGCAATTTAAGCTAAAGCTGAAATAAAAAAGGCTACCTAAGTAGCCTTTCATTATTATTTTTTAACTGGTCGTTTCCAGCCGGTTAAATTACGCTGTTTAGAGCGTGCTATTGCAAGCTGCTCATCTTCAACGGTACTGGTGATCACAGAGCCTGCACCTATTGTTGCTGTTGCACCAATATTTACAGGAGCAACAAGTGATGAATTTGAACCAATAAAGGCGTTATCACCAATAATGGTTTTTGCTTTATTAACTCCATCGTAGTTACAGGTAATTGTACCTGCGCCAATATTTACTTTTTCGCCAATTTCAGCGTCGCCTAAGTAACTTAAGTGGTTTGCTTTAGAACCCTTACCTAAGCGGGTTTTTTTCATCTCTACAAAGTTACCAATGTGCGAGTCTTCTTCCATTACCGCACCTGGGCGTAAGCGGGCGTATGGGCCTAGCGTACATTGAGCAGCTACGCTTGCATCTTCAATTAGGGTATTTGCTTTTATTACAACGTTGTCGCCTATGGTACAGTTTTTAAGTACGCAGTTAGGGCCAATTTGTACATTATTACCAAGAATAACATTGCCTTCAAAAATAACGTTTATATCAATTAATACGTCTTCGCCTGTTTTAACGTTGCCACGAACATCTATACGGGCTGGGTCGGCGAGGGTGGCACCATTTAACATTAGCTCTTCTGCTTGCCATGCTTGATAAGCTCGTTCAAGACCTGCAAGTTGTACGCGGTTATTTGCGCCTTCAACTTCCATTGCATGATCTGGCTGCGCCGAAGTAATTTCTACACCTTCACTGTGTGCCATCGCAACGATATCGGTAAGGTAGTACTCGCCTTGTGCATTGTTGTTAGATAGATTGCCTAACCATGTTTTTAAAAGCTTGCCGTTAACTGCCATAATGCCGGTATTTACTTCGCTAATAAGTAACTGTTCTGCACTTGCGTCTTTTTGCTCAACAATACCAACAAGCTTGCCATTTTCACGCAGCATACGGCCGTAGCCATTAGGGTTAACCAAATTAACGGTTAATACCGCTAAACCATTATTAGGTGTTGCAGCTAATAAGCGCTCAAGCGTTGATTGCTTTGTTAGCGGAACATCGCCGTATAAAACTAATACGGTATCGTCATCGTTAATATGAGGGTTTGCTTGTGCAACAGCATGGCCGGTACCAAGTTGTTCTGCTTGCAGTACCCAATTTACATCGTTATCGGCAAGTTGTTGTTGTAATAGTTCGCCGCCGTGTCCGTAAACTAAATTAGTGGTGGTTGCACCCAGTGCCTTTGCGTTATCTATAACATGCTGCACCATAGGTTTACCCGCCACTTTGTGCAGTACTTTTGGTAAAGCAGAGCGCATACGAGTACCTTTACCCGCAGCAAGAATTACTGTTGTTAGAGCCATTAAAACAATTTCCTTTTTCCGTTGTTTTATTGATGAGTTAATGAAAGTGAGTTTGTCAGATTACGCATGTCACTCCATGTATACATACTCAGTCATATAATAAAAAATAATGACTGAATCTATGATAAACAAACTGTTCATAATAATTACACTTATTGTAACCAGCTTTGCCAACCGATATAAGTGTAAAGCCAAATTACAGGCACAAAAAAGCCCACATAATGTGGGCTTTTTAAAACCGGATAGGCTTACTTTTTACGTAATTGCTGAATTACGCGAAGTTGTGCAATAGCTTCTGCTAATTGCATCGCTGCTTGTTGATAATCAAACTCAGCAGCTGACGCATTAGCCATTTGGCTTTCTGCGTCACGTTTAGCTTGCTCTGCCGCTTGTTCGTCAAGGTCTTCACCACGAACAGCTGTATCTGCAAGTACGGTTACTATGTTCGGTTGAACTTCTAGTGTACCGCCAGCAATATAGATCAGTTCTTCTTCACCATGTTGCTTAACTAAACGTACCATACCAGGTTTAAGGGCAGTTAGTAGTGGGGCGTGACCGGCATTAACACCTAGCTCACCTTCACTACCAGATACTTGAATCGATTCAACTAGACCAGAGAACAAGCTCTGCTCTGCGCTTACTACGTCAAGGTGTACAGTCATAGCTGCCATACTACCCTCCTAATTACATGCTTTTAGCTTTTTCTTGAGCTTCTTCGATAGAACCAACCATGTAGAACGCTTGTTCTGGAAGGTCATCAAATTCACCGCTTAGAATACCTTTAAAGCCAGCAATTGTGTCTTTTAGTGATACGTATTTACCTGGCGCACCTGTAAATACCTCTGCCACGAAGAACGGCTGAGATAGGAAACGCTGGATTTTACGTGCACGAGATACAAGTTGCTTATCTTCGTCAGAAAGCTCGTCCATACCTAAGATTGCAATGATGTCTTTAAGTTCTTTGTAACGCTGAAGAACTGTTTGAACACCACGTGCTGTATCGTAGTGATCTTGACCAATTACTAATGGGTCAAGTTGACGTGAAGATGAATCAAGTGGGTCTACCGCTGGGTAAATACCAAGTGATGCGATATCACGTGAAAGTACTACTGTTGCATCTAAGTGAGCAAAGGTAGTTGCTGGAGATGGATCCGTTAAATCATCCGCAGGTACGTATACCGCTTGGATTGATGTAATTGAACCTGTCTTCGTTGAAGCGATACGCTCTTGAAGCACACCCATCTCTTCAGCTAGTGTAGGCTGGTAACCTACCGCTGATGGCATACGACCAAGTAGTGCAGATACTTCTGTACCAGCAAGCGTGTAACGGTAGATGTTATCTACGAAGAAAAGTACGTCGCGACCTTCGTCACGGAACTTTTCAGCCATAGTAAGACCTGTTAACGCTACGCGTAAACGGTTACCTGGAGGCTCGTTCATCTGACCGTATACAAGCGATACTTTATCAAGTACGTTTGAATCGTTCATCTCATGGTAGAAATCGTTACCCTCACGAGTACGCTCACCAACACCTGCGAATACTGAGTAGCCGCTGTGCTCGATTGCGATGTTACGGATAAGTTCCATCATGTTTACGGTTTTACCTACACCGGCACCACCGAATAAACCAACTTTACCACCTTTAGCGAATGGACATACAAGGTCGATTACCTTGATACCAGTTTCTAAAAGTTCTACTGAACTTGATTGCTCTTCGTATGAAGGCGCTGCCCGGTGAATAGACATACGGTCTTCTTCGCCGATTGGGCCAGCTTCATCAATTGGCTCACCAAGTACGTTCATGATACGACCAAGCGTTGCTTTACCAACTGGAACTTGAATCGCTTCACCTGTATTTTCTACCGCTGCGCCACGACGTAAACCGTCAGTAGTACCTAGTGCGATAGTACGAACAACACCGCCACCTAGCTGTTGTTGAACTTCTAAAGTCAAACCAGCTAAATCGCCATCTGTTACTTTTAGTGCGTCATATACGGCTGGCACGTTGTCTTGAGAAAACTCAATATCTACAACGGCACCGATAATTTGGACGACCTTACCTAAACTCATGTCTATTCCTCTCGTTAATCTTTGCCTGAAGCATTAAACTGCGGCTGAACCAGAAACAATCTCACTAATTTCTTGTGTGATTGCTGCTTGGCGGGCCTTGTTATAAACAAGCTGTAACTCATCCATAAGGTCGCCGGCATTATCTGTTGCAGCTTTCATTGCAACCATACGGGCAGCCTGTTCAGAGGCAGCGTTCTCAACCACACCTTGGTACACTTGAGACTCAACAAAGCGTACAAGCAAAGACTCTAATATAGCGTCTGGGCCTGGCTCGTATAAGTAATCCCATGTGTGGGCAGATACTTCTTCTTCAGCTTTTGGCAAAGGGAGTAACTGATCTACTGTTGGCTCTTGCTTCATGGTATTAACAAAGTTGTTATATACCAGGAATAAACGGTCAATTTTACCTTCAGAAAATGCATCTAGCATAATTTTTACAGGACCAATTACGTCTTGTACTGAAGGCTTATCTCCAAGGCCTGCTTTTTTAGCAAGCACTTGACCGCCAAAACGTTGAAAGAAGCTAGCCGCTTTGCTACCTAAAGTTGCAAAATCAGCGTCTACGCCTTTTTCTTTCCACGCTTTAATGTCTAATGCAACTTTTTTAAACTCGTTTGAGTTTAAGCCGCCACATAGACCACGGTCAGTAGAGATAACAATATAACCAACTCGTTTTACTTCACGCTCTTCTAAGAACGGGTGAGTAAAATCAAGATTTGCTTGAGCAACACGACCAATTACTTTGCGTAATTTGTCAGCGTATGGACGGCTTGAAGCCACTCGTTCTTGCGCCTTTTTCATTTTAGACGCAGCAACCATTTCCATTGCGCTAGTGATCTTTTGAGTATTTTTAATACTCCCGATCTTGCTTTTAATCTCTTTTCCGCTGGCCATGACTCTCTCTCCGAATCAAGGTGTGCTTTAGTAAACTAAAGCGCACCATTAATAACTAAATTACCAAGTTTGCGTAGACTTGAACTTCTCAAGAAGTTCTTTAAGTTGCGCTTCGATCTCGGCGTTGTAGTTACCAGTTTCATTGATTTGAGCCACAAGCTCTGCGTATGTGCTACTTGCATAAGAAAGTAAAGCCGCTTCGAAATCCATAATCTTAGAGATTTCGATGTCTTGTAAGTAACCTTTCTCAGCTGCAAATAACGACAAAGACATTTCAGCAACAGACATTGGTGCGTACTGTTTCTGCTTCATTAGCTCTGTTACACGCTCACCATGCTCAAGTTGAGCACGAGTAGCATCATCAAGGTCAGACGCGAACTGCGAGAACGCAGCTAATTCACGGTACTGAGCTAGGGCTAGACGGATACCGCCACCTAGTTTCTTAACGATTTTAGTTTGTGCAGCACCACCAACACGCGATACCGAGATACCAGCATTTACTGCCGGACGGATACCTGAGTTGAATAAGTCAGTTTCTAAGAAGATCTGACCATCGGTGATAGAGATAACGTTTGTCGGTACGAACGCAGAAACGTCGCCGCCTTGAGTTTCAATGATTGGCAATGCCGTCAATGAACCAGTTTGTCCTTTCACTTCACCATTAGTGAACTTTTCAACGTAATCAGCGTTTACACGCGATGCACGCTCTAAAAGACGCGAGTGAAGGTAGAATACGTCACCTGGGTATGCTTCACGACCTGGTGGACGCTTAAGTAGTAATGAGATTTGACGGTAAGCAACAGCTTGCTTAGATAAATCATCATATACGATTAATGCGTTTTCACCACGGTCACGGAAGTATTCACCCATAGTACAGCCCGAGAACGGTGCTAAGTACTGAAGTGCCGCAGACTCAGAAGCAGATGCTACAACTACGATAGTATTTGCAAGTGCACCGTGCTCTTCTAATTTACGTACTACGTTAGCAATAGTAGATGCTTTTTGGCCAACCGCTACGTACACACACTTAACGCCTGTGTTCTTTTGGTTGATGATTGCATCGATTGCTAGTGCAGTTTTACCTGTTTGGCGGTCACCGATTACAAGCTCACGCTGACCACGACCAACTGGAATCATCGCATCGATAGATTTGTAACCAGTTTGAACTGGCTCATCTACAGATTGACGCTCGATTACACCTGGTGCAATTTTTTCTACAGGTTCAAAACCGTCGTTATCTAAAGCGCCTTTACCGTCGATAGGAGCACCTAGTGTGTTTACAACACGACCAAGTAAGCCAGCACCAACAGGAACTTCTAGGATACGACCAGTTGTGTATACTTTTACGCCTTCAGTAAGGTCAGCGTATGGACCCATAACTACTGCACCAATTGAGTCACGCTCAAGGTTTAGTGCGATAGCATAACGGTTGCCTGGAAGCTCAATCATCTCACCTTGCATACAGTCAGCTAGACCGTGGATGCGGATGATACCGTCAGTAACAGATACGATAGTACCTTCGTTACGAGCTTCACTTACAACTTCGAACTGCTCAATACGTTGTTTGATCAGATCTGAAATTTCAGTGGAATTAAGTTGCATGCTCTTTTTCCCAATTACGATTGTAGTGTTGTGGCTAAGCGGTTTAATTTACCGCGTACTGAGCCGTCGATTACAGTGTCACCCGCCTTAATAATAAGGCCGCCAACTACTGCAGCGTCTTCACTACAATTCAGCTTAACTTTGCGTGCGAAACGTTTTTCAAGTGTCGCTACCAATGACTCTTGCTGCGCTGCAGCAAGAGGGGTTGCCGAAATCACATCTACGTCGATTTCTTTGTCATACTCTGCTTTAAACGCAGCGAATAACTGAGCAACCTCAGGCAGTGCAATCAAACGTCCATTTTCAGCCATCACCTTCACTAGGTTCTGACCTTGTTCGTTGAGCTGCTCAGCACATAAGTTAATAAATAACTCAGCTTGTGCAGTAGCAGTAGGCAATCCAGCTAAAATGGCTGATGCTTGTTCATTGCTGGCAACTTCGCCTGCAAAAAACAACATGTCATTCCAGCTTTCAATTGTGCCTTTTTCAACGGCAAGTTCAAAAGCCGCTTTAGCGTATGGGCGAGCGATAGTAGTCAATTCAGACATGCTCATACCCTCCTAATTACAGCTCAGCGACAAGTTTTTCAACGATGTCACTATGTGCGGCTTGATTGATTTCACGCTCTAAAATTCTTTCTGCGCCAACCACTGCCAGAGTTGCTACTTGCTTACGTAGCTCTTCTGTTACACGGTTACGCTCTGATTCGATTTCAGAGTGCCCTTGAGCAATAATTTTTTCACGCTCTTCTTGTCCACGAACAGTTTCTTCGTCAACAATAAGCACGGCACGCTTTTTAGCTTGTTCAATGATATCAGCCGCTTGAGCTTTTGCATCTTTAAGCTGCTCAGCAGCTTTTTGTTGCGCAAGTTCTAAGTCTTTTTCGGCTCTATCAGAGGCAGCTAAACCATCTTCAATTTTCTTCTGGCGAGACTCAATTGCATCATTAAGTGGTGGCCATACATATTTCATACAAAATAGTACAAACACCGTAAACGCAATTAATTCACCGATAAGAGTGGCTGTTATGTTCACGACCGCTCCTCCTTAAAATAGTAAGCTGTTCAAAAAATAAAATTAAAGTACGAACAGGATTACCATTGCGATACCAACACCGATCATTGCTACCGCATCGATTAGACCAGCTAGGATGAACATCTTAACTTGTAATGAAGGTGCAAGTTCAGGCTGACGCGCACATGCTTCTAGGAATTTACCACCCATGTTACCGAAGCCGATAGCAGTACCGATTGCACCGAAGCCGATAAGTAAAGCAACTGCGATGTACTTAAGACCTAATACTAGTTCCATTTTTTTCTCCAAAGTTTCAATTGTTAAAGTTAAATATAAAAAGTGTATAAATTAGTGATTGTCAGAGCTTGCCATGCTTAGGTAAACAATTGTTAGCATCATAAATACGAATGCTTGTAACACGATTACTAAGATATGGAATACAGCCCAAACAAAGTGCAACGGAAGTTGCATTAAACCAACTGCGCCGATAAGTATGAATATCAATTCACCAGCGTATAAGTTACCGAATAAACGCAGTGCTAACGAGAAAGGCTTAGACACTAAAGCGATTGTTTCTAGTAATAGATTACAAGGAATTAAGAAAATCATAGCTACTTTGCTATTAGAGCTAAACGGGTGAAGTGTAAGCTCTTTAATGAAGCCACCAACCCCTTTAATTTTAATAGAGTAACCAATCATCAGAATAAACACACCCAATGCTAATGCAGCGGTTAAGTTTATGTCTGTGGTTGGTACAATTTTCATGTAAACGTCGTGTGAGTCCATGCCAAAGGCTTGCTCACCAACAAAACCGGCAAATGCAGGTAAGAAATCAACTGGGATTAAATCCATTAAGTTCATTAAGAACACCCAAACAAAAATTGTTAAGGCTAATGGAGCAATTAATTTGCTTTTACCATGGTAAGTGTCACGTACGTTGTCACCAACGAACTCAACAATCATTTCAATAAAACATTGAAATTTACCAGGTACTCCTGTGTGTGCTTTTTTTGCGGCGCTACGGAAGATCCATAAAAATATTAGACCTAGTCCGATTGACCATGCGAGGGTATCTATATTCCATGTCCAGAAACCACTGTCTGCACACGCTTTGTTGAAGGCAAGACCTGAGTCGGTCATACACATCTTAGCGTTTGTTAAGTGATGCTGGATATGGCTTGATATAGTAACTTCTTCTGCAGCCATGTTATATCCCAAAGTTAATGTTTAAAAAAAACGGGCGCGAACAATCCACTAAAGAGCACCAATACATAAACACAAAAAAACGGCACTAAAACGACCGTGGTTGACTTGAGTATCAGTGCAAACAATACGATTGTTAGCATAAATTTTAATCCGTTACCGCGTTTTAACGAGGTATACGCTTGATTTGCTTTGCTTGCACCCATATATCTGAATGCATAAAGCGCAAATACTAGGTGAGGAAGTATTGCAACGCTGCTACCAGCAAGTGCTGATGTACTGGCGTTAACTCCCCAACCAACAAAAATAATTACTGCAGCTACAAGTGCTACGATACCCTGAAGACAAATTAATTTAAATGCGGCAAGCCTATAAGGTCTTGCTAACTTATTAGTCACGTTTAGTTAACCTTTATGGCGTTCTAATTGTTAGGGTGTGAAAACTGGCGAAATTATACTTAATCCTACCAGTTTTGCAACTTGAGTAGACGCTTTGTAACACAAAATAGCTACAAATGTCTCTTATTGGACATGTAAAATTTTAATGGTCGGTATTGCTGTGATTTATACGATTTAAAATGCCATCAAGCTCATCTAAGTTGGTGTAAGAAATAACCAATTTACCTTTACCTTTCGCATTGTAATTTATTTCTACTTTAGCCCCTAAGTTGTCGGCTAATTTTTGCTCTAAACGCTTAACATCTGGGTCTTTTTCAGGTGCCTCTTTCGCGACTACCGGCTCTAAAATTGAGCGTACTAATTTTTCTGTTTCGCGAACAGTCAGAGCTTTAGCAACAGCTAATCGTGCAGCGTCAGATTGCGCTTCACCTTCAAGTGCTAATAAACAACGTGCGTGACCCATTTCTATGTCGCCATGCTCTAACAAAATTTTAACATCGCTATTTAAATTGTTTAATCGTAGTAAATTAGTCACGGTAGTGCGCGATTTACCCACTGCATCGGCAACTTGCTGATGCGTTAATTCAAATTCATTTAATAATCGGTTTAACGCAATCGCTTCTTCCATTGCGTTTAAATCTTCACGCTGAATGTTTTCTATTAGCGCAATGGCAACGGCAGCTTCATCTGGCACTTCTTTTACAATACAAGGTACGCTTTCAAGTTTTGCTATTTGCGCAGCACGCCAACGACGCTCACCAGCAATGATTTCAAAGCTATTTTCTGCAACAGGGCGTACAACAATTGGTTGAATAATGCCTTGTGAGCGAATAGAGCTTGCGAGCTCCTCTAGCGCTTCTTCAGACATATCTTTACGAGGCTGGTATTTTCCTGAATGCAAAAACTCGATAGGCAAATTTTGCAATTCATTCGTAATAGGCTGAGCAACAGCTTGTACAGTTTCAGTCACATTGACTGTGTCTTGTTCCTTGCTTGAGCTTGGCGCTGGTTTTGATGAACTTAAAAGGGCATCGAGTCCTCGGCCTAAACCTCGTTTTTTAGCAGACATGTTATTTTTTTACCTTAAAGTTAGGCGACTACCGGCGCTGTTTTTTCTTTTCTGCGTAGCATTTCGCCCGCAAGTGCTAAGTAGGCTTTTGCACCACTTGATGCGCGGTCGTAGTACATTGCTGGTGCACCAAAACTCGGTGCCTCGGCAAGACGCACATTACGTGGGATTACGGTGCGGTATACTTTATCGCCAAAATGTTGTTTTAATTGTTCTGATACGTCATTTGCTAATCGATTACGCGGATCGTACATAGTACGAAGAATGCCTTCGATTTGTAAGTTAGGGTTAACTAACTTAGCAAGTTGCGTAATAGTGTCCATTAATGCGGTTAACCCTTCAAGCGCGTAATATTCACATTGCATTGGTACTAAAATAGAATCAGCAGCAGCCATGGCGTTTACTGTTAACATATTTAGTGAAGGCGGGCAGTCGATAAAAATAAATTCGTATTTATCTTGTATTTTTTCAAGCGCATTACGAAGGCGAACTTCGCGTGCAAACAATTCCATTAATTTTACTTCGGCTGCGGTCACATCGCCGTTGGCCGCTATCATATGATACTCACCCGAGGTTTCAGTGATTATCACTTCATCCATTGGCTTTTCTTCAATGAGTAAATCGTAAATGGTGGCTACATCGCCATACTTGTCTACACCGCTACCCATTGTAGCGTTACCTTGGGGGTCGAGATCTATTAACAGCACTTTACGCTTCGTTGCAGCCATAGATGCAGCGAGATTAACAGCCGTTGTTGTTTTACCAACGCCGCCTTTTTGATTTGCTAATGCGATGACTTTTGCCACTATGTCTCTGATCCCTAGTCTTTAGAAAGAATAATTAAATGTCGTTGTGCATCAAGCTCAGGCACTACTAGTGAGATTTTCTCTTCAAATTTTACACCCTCAGGTAGCGACTCTAGCTCTTCACTAGGGAACACACCTTTTAGTGCAATAAATTTGCCTGAGTGATCAATTAAGTGTGAACACCAATCAACCATATCTTGCAGTGAAGCAAACGCACGACTGAGTACGCCATCTAATTTAACACTTGGTTGATATTCTTCAACTCTTGACTGCACTGGGGTGACATTATTTAGCCCAAGCTCATGTTTAACTTGCATTAAAAAGCGAACACGCTTGCCTAAACTATCAAGCAACACAAATTGCGTATCAGGTAGTGCAATAGCTAACACAATACCCGGTAAGCCAGGACCTGTGCCTACATCAATATAATGATGACCGGGTAAATGAGGTGCAACAACTAAGCTGTCCATAATGTGCTTAATCATCATTTCTTCTGGTAAGCGCACAGACGTTAAATTATACGCTTTGTTCCATTTGTTTAGTAACTCAACGTATTTAACTAATTGCTGTTGTTGTTTTTCGGTTAGCGCAATATCAGTTTGCGCTAACAATGTTGATAATTGTTGCTGTAACACAGTTTACCTTTACCGTTACGCAGTTTTGCGTAATAAGCCTTGCTTCTTCAGATACACTAATAATAGCGAAATCGCCGCTGGGGTGATACCAGAAATACGAGAAGCTTGGCCAATAGTGTCTGGACGCGCATCTGTTAACTTAGCAACAACCTCGTTTGATAAACCCGATACCGTTGAGTAATCGAACTCTTTAGGCAAAATGGTTTCTTCATGGCGAAGTTGTTTATTGATCTCATCTTGCTGGCGCGCAATGTAACCTGCGTATTTAGTGTGGATCTCAACTTGTTCAAGTGCAGCTTGGTTTGTAAACTCAGATCCTAATCCATCAATAGCCATTAAATCGTCGTAACGAATTTCTGGACGGCGAAGTAGATCCTCTAAACTTGCTTCACGAGTAAGCGGTGTTTTTAATAAGGCGTTTACTTGATTAACCACAGCATGATCTTTATGGATCCAGGTTTCTTTAATACGCTGTTTCTCTTTTTCGATCACTTCCATTTTTTCATTAAATGCCTGCCAGCGCTCATCGTTAACTAAACCAAGTTCACGGCCTTTTTCTGTTAAGCGAATATCAGCGTTATCTTCACGCAGTAATAAACGGTATTCTGCACGGCTAGTAAACATGCGGTACGGTTCTTTTGTACCAAGCGTTGCTAAGTCGTCAATAAGTACGCCCACATAGGCTTCATCACGACGTGGAGTCCACGCGTCTTTGCCTTGCACTTGTAAAGCGGCGTTCATGCCGGCAATTAAACCTTGTGCACCGGCTTCTTCGTAACCAGTAGTGCCATTTATTTGGCCTGCAAAGAATAATCCGTCTATAAATTTAGTTTCTAGTGACTGCTTTAAATCACGTGGGTCAAAGAAGTCGTATTCAATAGCATAACCAGGACGACAAATATGTGCGTTTTCAAAACCATCTATCGACTGCACAATTTGTAACTGCACATCAAACGGTAAGCTGGTTGAAATACCGTTAGGGTAAAGCTCATAAGAAGTTAATCCTTCTGGCTCTACAAATATTTGATGTTTGTCTTTATCAGCAAAGCGCACAATTTTATCTTCTATTGAAGGGCAGTAACGTGGTCCAATGCCTTCAATTACGCCAGAGTACATAGGCGAGCGATGTAAATTGTTACGAATAACCTCATGGGTCTTTTCATTAGTGTAGGTGATATAACACGGTATTTGCTGTGGGTGATCGCTTTGTTTACCAATAAACGAAAATACCGGTGTAGGTGCATCACCTGGTTGCTCTTGCATCTTGCTAAAATCAACTGTACGGGCATCAATACGTGGTGGAGTACCGGTTTTTAAACGGTCTACTCTAAACGGTAATTCACGTAAACGATCAGCAAGTGCAATTGAAGGGGGATCGCCTGCACGTCCACCTTTAAAATTCTCCAAACCAATATGTATTTGTCCACCAAGGAAAGTACCTACAGTTAATACAACGCTTGGTGCGCTAAAACGTAATCCCATTTGGGTTACTACACCAATAACTTTGTTATTTTCAACAATAAGATCATCACACGATTGCTGAAATATTTTTAGGTTTTCTTGGTTTTGTAAGGTGTTTTGAATTGCTGCTTTGTATAAAGCACGATCAGCTTGTGCTCGAGTTGCGCGAACAGCAGGTCCTTTTGAAGAATTTAAGGTACGAAATTGAATACCGCCTTTATCAATAGCTTGTGCCATAGCACCGCCAAGGGCATCAATTTCTTTAACCAAATGGCCTTTGCCTATGCCACCAATTGCAGGGTTGCAAGACATTTGACCAAGTGTATCCATATTATGAGTTAGCAGCAGGGTATTCATCCCCATACGTGCAGCAGCCAATGAGGCTTCAGTGCCTGCATGTCCACCACCTACTACGATAACGTCAAACTTTTCGTGAAAAATCATTAATGGGATCCTACTTAATCAAACCAGTAAACTTCAAAAGGGAGCGTATTCTACCTAGAAATTAGCAGAAGATAAATGATTAAACAGTGGCCAAGATCTAAGTCACTGATCACTTATAATATAAAGGATCTTTTAAAGAGATCTTTTAATACTATTACTACTAGTGATCGGGTTTTCTGTTGATAAGCTCTATTTATTCATTTAAAACATAAAATTAGATCAGATCTAAAGGTGTTAATATGATCGGATCATCAGGCAAATAAGCTCTGATCAAAAAGGGGGTTTATACACAGCCCAATATCGATTGGATCTTATCCCATGGATAAGCATGCTTAAAAATGCAGTTTGATCAGCGGTTATCCACAAAATCTATTAAATTATTAGTAAATTGTGGGTAACTTTGTTTATGCATTTTAACCGATCACATTACTTTAATTGTGTTTTCTCTATCCACGAGTCTAACCACTCAAGCGCGGTATCTTCGGGTAATGCCTCATCAAGAATATTTAATTCAAGCCTTGGCGCTATGCATTTTGCGCCTTTGCTGGCCATTAAACTATTTATATTGCGCCCAGCAAGGTTATAGGTGTCGTAGCTAGTATCACCTAAGCCAATGACTGAGTATTTAATTGCTGACAAGTCACTTTGCTGATTTAGCTGCTCAATAAAGGGTAAAAGGTTGTCGGGGTAATCGCCCGCGCCATAGGTCGATGTGCATATAAGCCATATTGTATTGTGTTGATCAATATCAGATAAATTAGGTTGATCATGTAGTTCAGCACTTATACCTTGGTTATTTAACTCATCACATAGTTGTTCTGCTACATATTCTGCAGATCCCATTTGACTACCCACGATTATATTTACAGAACTCATATTTAAACTGATCACACATTACTTATTTGCCCGCTATGATAACTGAGTTAGGCTTGCAGTAAAGAAAACCTTTGTAATTTTGTATAACTATTTTTGAGTTGTTTTTACTCTTTGTTGAAATTCAATATATAAGCTATTGAATTTAAATGAGTTAACAAAAACTATTTAAATGTAATCTTCTGATCAAGTTGTTGATAAGGTTGGGGAAAGTTCTGCTTAACTACTGCTTTTAGACGATCTAAATATAGCTAAGTTATTGATTTTTTATTATACGTGAGTCCACCAGCGCATGAATTTATATAGCTAGCCTGTGGTTGATCATAATGTGGATAGTAATCTTGTTGATAACTCAAAAAGCGATCAAAAAATTATTTTTAAATAACGATCTCTTTAAGCTGATCAGCCTTAAAAAAGTGAAATTAAGTGTAATAAACCACGCTTTTATATGGATCGTGACTGTTTAAGCGTATAAATGGGCCGCTATTTTTGACTTATTAGCCATAAAGTAGGCGATTGTGGATAATATTTTTAATTAGTTCCGTTAATTTTTTATGTTAGGCGAGGAGTTTGGCTGGTGGATCAATTAAAAATGGGAGCGTGGGCATTAATAGTAGCGGTTACTTTTGCTAATAAACTCACTAACTTTAGCTAAAATGATCTACTTAAGCTTAGCGTTTAGCGCCATATCAGCACTTTTTTTTAGCTATATAGAGCGCCAATTATATGCTTTACCTGGTGTTTTTTTGTATTATGAGAGATTAAATAGGTGAGTTGTAAACGCTAAAATTAGGCGCGTTTTTATTTAACTTTAGCCCTTTTTTAGCTTTTTAAATTTCTATACTGGGTATAAAAAAGGGCACAAATGTGCCCTAAAGTAAGTGTTATTTTACGCTGATTTAGTGACTTATTTACCAATACAATAAGTGAAAAAATCAATAAAAACAGTGGGTTTATATTTTATTGGTGGGTCTGTGGTGGCCCACTTTCGCATTAGAAAATATCGTGCAAGTAAACTTAAAGAAAGTAAGCTTTTTTTTGCAGGTTAGTTAACTACCTGTTCTTGGCGGTTTGCCAAGAAATCCATTTTTTTTCTGAATTTTGCTCTCAAGCTTTCTGAAGCCGGATTTCTTAACCCATTGATATAGTCTTCCAAATCAGATTTTATTGCCTTATGAACAGCGTTTCTATTTAATGTTTCCATTCCTTCAGCACGTTCATACAGCTCACCTATCGACCAAACTAAAGCAGAGCTTTGAATTTCACCTTGATGGAGAATACCGCACCTAAAAGCTTTATAAAATGTTTCTCGTTGGCTATCAGTAGTGAAGTAAGGTGAGAAGTGTGGGCTAGATTTCAGAAAGTTTTTAAAAACTTTTTTAGATTGACCATCAGTCGTTTCTAACCCATCTTTGAATGCTTGAATTGTTTCCATTAGTAATAGATTTATAGCTAATATTGTAAAACCAAATCTCCGCTCAGATGGCTTCAATTCATCTTCAATTTCTAGGAGCTTCTCGACAGGTTCTATGTATCTTGATTCAATCCTACTTTTGAAAATATCTATAGCTTTCTGCCAATCCTGTTCGTTTTGCTCTAACTTTAAATTTTTCCATTGATTAGCAGTGAAATTTGGTGCTATGAACATATTAAATATTCCATTTTTATTGATTGGCAGAGTATATATTATTGGAAATAAGGCTACGCTACTACCTATATCCTGTAGACGCTTTTCTATTAAGTGCTTTTGCCGAGTGTTTGATGAAATCACTCAGATCATCACCACTTTGAACCTTATTACTAAATAACCACTCATCAAGCTCTAACCGATTAAAAATGATTCTTCTGCCATTGGGCTTTGAATGAGGGATGATCCCCTCATGTGTGAGTTTATAAATATAGCTTTTTGCTAACCCTGTGTAGATAACACATTCATCGACGGTAAGATTAGATACTGTGCTTAGATAACTTTTTATCTGTACTTTTTCTAGTAAAGTCATCTTTTGAACATTACTTGGTCTTTCATTTTTGCTCACGTTCATAGTCTACTCTCTTAAATCTCTTGGGAAAACGGGAAATTGGGAAACTGTTTTAAATTCAATCCACTAACATGGGAAAGCGGCTCGCGAAAGCGCTTCATCTAGCGCGAGTTCTTCGGTTATGCGATGTGGAATAACTTTGTAGTAACGGCCACCCTTTGGCCCGCCATCCACAACACGCTTGAAAGTATCGCGTCCTTCGCTCGTTTCCATCCAAGATTTTTCTTCCATAAATTTTACCGCTTGGGATATTTGCTGCTTGTACTTAATATTTAGTCCTTCCAGAAATGCTTGGCGTGTTAACAACCATGCTTGTTTGCCGTCAAAATCTAATGCGTAACCATAGTTATCATTCAGCGGCTGACCTTCAGGTAATAGTTTGTTGCGCCAGCGTTTTAATGCGATAGGTATTTCTTTAAGCAGCTTTTCATCCTCAGAGTCATTGGAAGAGCCTCGCATCTCAAGCCAAGAGTCAAACGCTACTTTCGCTGAATGCTCTCCAAAGCCTTTTGGCCAAGGCATTAACCCTGCTGATATAGCTATTTCGCCAGCAACCCCAAACAGTGCAAAACGTTTAGCTGCTTCAAGTACCTGGCTGCCATGATTATTGTCTTTACTTATTTGCCACTTATCGCGAAGTTCATGGACTCGATAAGCTAACAAGCCAGAAAGATCGTCAATTGAACTTAAGTGTTCAATCCATTTAGGCATGATCGTTCCGTGGTTTTCTTTTACTGCTTTCCAGATAGAGTCAGAAAAGTCATTCATCGTTTTGTGACCGTACAGCTCATCATAGGCCCCATACTTTCTCTGGACTGGAACTTCTAAAAAGCGAATTTCCTGCCCAGCTTTGACTCCTTTTTGAATTGGTGCCAATTTCTCCTCTAGCCCCATTTCTCCGGTACTTAAATAAAGTAGACGCCAGTTTTTTATGTCGTCTTGAGTAATGGTTTTGTTACTGCGCATTTTAGACAGTCCATTTGCGAGGGTGTATATAGATTGGTCGACAACTTCAGGCGGGGCCTGATGGAGCTCATCAAGGCAAAGGAGCAAGTCATTATGCTCAACAGCAGTGGCTTCTAGCCCGTTTTCTGTTGCTCTCCACGTATAGTAAAAGTTAGTACCGGAATATAGGCTAGCTGCTAGAATTAGTATGGTTGTTTTGGATATTTTCGATTTACCAAATAAATGCACACCACTGCTAGGCCAGTTCAGCCAATGAAGCAGTGGGGCGCTTAACCCGACACAGACAGTGAAGGCTAAGATCGGGTTATTAATACACAGGCTTCCTACCTCTTTTTGCCAACTCGAAACAGTACCTGAAGTACTGAGGAATTCGTTGCTTTTATTTCCTGAATAAATAACTTTTTCAGCTCCATTGCTAACGCACCAGCTCGGTGTGACAAAGCTATTATTAAGCCAGCCTGCTTGAGCCGAGCTTTTATATCTCTGCTTTGGTCTTGCTTGAATGAGGTAAGATATTATTGGCTCCCAAACTCCTTTACGGCTTGATATTACAAGCCCTGTATCCAAAAGTAGCTCTTTTACAAAGTTACTTTTTTCATTCATTATCCGACGTCGAGGTATCAGCTTACGTATGCAAATACCGTCTAAGTTTTTCCATTCAACAAGCAAACCATAGTCCTTAGTGCCATTATCTCCCCTTGAAATGCCAAGTACTTGAATTGGGCCACACAAGAACCTCGATTCTGAATCAGTTGTCGGGGTGTAAAATAAACCTGAATCTCTTAATTCATACATGTTATTAGTTACCTTCTAGTTTCTATTGGTTTCGGTTGTTTTCTCAAAACCAATTCAATCACGAAGGCAAGTCTTAATTCCCAGAAAAGGGGGGGTTAGTGAAAGTGGTTTTTTTTTGGGTACGGCGTTAAAGGCTAAAATGTATGCTCTGGCAGGGTAGAATTAGGCATGCCTAATTTATTTTGATAACAAAAAAGCATTAACTATAGGGTTGAATATTATCTTTTAACCTTAAAATGGAATAGAACAGCAAAAAATATCACTATTACTAGAATTAAAGCGCAGCCTGTTAGTAAAGGAGCCATTGCTATATTTTCCCCTCTTTAATTGCTTCAAATAGATCATGTTTTAGTTTGTCGAAGTGGCGAGTCGCGCGAATAGCCAGCACCATTAATACCCACATTTGAAACCAGTCATAATCAGTCATAAGAACACCCTAATGTCTTGTATTACCTAAATAGATATTACCTTCCCAATTGCAAAGCTCTAAAATCCAGTTACTTAAGGCCCGTGAAAGGAAAGAAAATTTGAGCGCTACGATTTTTAAATGCGGAAAAAGACTCCAGTTGAATATCCCAAATATCGTCATGTTCATTCATTACATTAAATGCAAATGCTTTTTGTGTGGTTAAAGCAATAAACATCTCTTCTTCCGTTTCATTGCGAAGATTAACCTCTAAACCTAATGGCTTACACTCATCCTCGATACCAGCTAAGCGGATCTTCAGCTCATCGTATACAGGCTTAAATGGCCAAAGCTCTTTATTTGTCATCATTTCCCCTTTCAAATTAGGCATGCCTAATTTACAGGTAAGTATCGTATAGCTCGCCACGCGCTTTAACGTCTTCAGCTTCTGCGCGAGTCATCTCTTCACCATCAGCAATAATGTTACCCATACCATCATCCAATTCATCTAGCTGGTCATTTTCATCAGAAACTGATAGCAAAACATCAACAACACCTAGTGCCACTAAACCTGATACTTTTAACGCTTTTTTCCACATACTAGATTCCTAAAATTAGGCATGCCTAATTTGAACTATAATTGAGCTTACTTTCAGTTAAGTTGAGTAATGGGGCTAAATCAATGGGATATGTCTTACGCTAAAAAGAAGAGTAGTAAATTACATACAAAATTCAGTATATTAAGACAGCTTAGTCATAAAATTTATTAAAAAATTTCTTTAACTTTTATGTATTAGCGTCCTTTTTTATCTGAGGTGGTACCACATTTAATAGAAAGCTATCTTTCTACAATCTCATCCAAATAGTTTTTTTATAGGTTGTAGAGTCGTCAATAATATTTTTATTGAATAGTTATTTTTTAGGAAAGTCGTTATAAAAAAGGTGACATCTGTCACCCTTTCTTTAATCTTGTGGGGCTTCTATTTCTGGAAGCTCTTCATCAAGCATTTGAATTATCTTGAGCTCATACTCGCCATAACTATCAAGGTGTTGATAATCAACATGGCCAGAGCCTGAAACAAACCTACCAATTACTTCTCCTGCATGATCCTTCCTTTTTTGATTAAAGCTGAAAAACTTTGAATACCTGAATGGTGACACACCTTCAAAATTTTCAATTAGAACTTTGCCCTCTTGAGTTCTATTATCAGGATGGTAAATAGAATCACTATGTAGTTGCGTTGCTAAACTCTTTTCATAAGGTTCTATGTAAACAACCCTTTCTATTCCTGATGCAACTATGTGTCTTGCACAAACATGGCATGGGTAAGTTGTACAGTATAAGGTCTTACCTACTGTGCTATTGTTCACATTTCTTGCTAGAGAAGTTATTGCGTCCATTTCAGCATGTATTGCTCTAGAATATTCAATCAATGATTTAGCCTTTGATTCTTCTATTATTTGCTTGGCTATTTCACTTGAGTCTTTGATATTTCGATTTTTTAAGATTTGCTCGATTTCTAATTTTAGAAGATCTTTGTGTTTATCATTAAAACAGCGCCCTTCGTGATTAAAGCAACGTCTATCATTTTTACTTTCAGCATTATAAAGCCCGCCACCAAATTTAGGTACATCATTGCAACCTGTCGATAAAATATTCCCTTCATTATCGGCTATTGCTGCTCCTACTTGTCGAGATAAACATGCTGACTGCAAAGATGCTGAATACGCAGCATATATTCCTACTTCATCTTTTGTTGGGGTTATGTGGTCAGTTCCATGAACAAGTTTAATAAACCTTGTCACAGAACTTTTAATATCATCTTGGTTATCTATGTTTCTGATAAAGTAGTCTGATTTATGTAAGCACTTTTCTACATGTTGCCCATGAGATACGACAGCTTTTCTGTCTCGCTCAATCAAGACACCAGCTTCGCTTTCACTCATGCGCTCTTCAGTTAAATTTGCGCGTCTTTCATTTTCGGTTCTCAACATGCCAAGTTGGTAGAAGTTATTACGATAAGCCTCTTTCAACAGAAGAATTTCCTCAGGATGCTTCAACTGATCAATTATATAAGCAGCTTTTTGCTGGTTTTTTAAAGCACCTCCAGTATCTTCTTTTCCTCCAAATTCTTTTTCTCTTGAGAAGGTTATTTCACGTATTGCCATTTCAGCTAAGATACTTGAACGATGCTTTTTTCTTAATGCATCACCAGCATCTTGTAGTGCTTTATACCTTTGAAAACCGGTTAACTCGCTTAATTCACTAGGTTTTTCATTAGCAGAGATAATAAGTTCACTTAGACGGATATGCTCAACATAATATCCAAATTCTTGGAGTTGTTTCTCTAAAGTTCTCTTCAGGCCTCGAATACCTGAACCTACAGAACCGCATAAACCAATAATTAGTTCTTGAGATCTTCTTTTTTGGATGGTTGAGAGGGGAGTTTCTTTATTTTTATCAATATTTTTCTGAGCTGTTGGTAACTCAGATATTTTTTCCGCTGTTTGAGCCATAATAATATCCTTGCTTCATTGATTAGCAAGAATCATTATTACAATAATATTTACCATTTCAAAGTGTTAACTGCTTTATAAACTCTAGCTTTTGCTTCTTCTTCTTTCCTTTTCTTACGAACACTGTACAAACATTTAACCTTAGAAGAGTTGTTTTTTACAACCTGTGGAGAAACATTTTTAGTTTCTTCTTCTTCTAAATATTTGATTATCATGGCTTTTCCTAAATACTAAAGTAACGTGATACAAGTAAATGCGCGCGCATTTTACATACAGACACGCAAATAAACAACACCTTCTCCTTTGATATATTGATAGCACAGTAAACTCGAAAGATAAATATGTTAGGCTAAAATGACTCAAAGCATAACAGATAAAATCAACGACTTTTTTTCTAATAGCTACCAATCAAATGAAAGCCAAATTTATTCTTTGAAACGAAAATCTTAAATAAAAGCAACTATATATTTAATAAAGGGCTGTTAACTTCCTAAATATGCATAGGTTATCTTCAAACGTTCATGACCTAACTCTTGGCTAATTTGCTCACGGACTTTGGTATCGTGCTCATAATCGGTTGGCGAGAGCTCTTTTCTATGCGGGCCACCGTCGGCAGGGCATTTCCAGCCTGTAAGCTCTAAATAACGCTCCCTTGCGTAATGATGACGCAGTCCGTGATTTTTATTTAATCCAACTCGAATTGTTTCGCGGTCGTACTGTTCCATTTGTGACTTATAGTTTTTGTCAGGTTCGATAAGTGCGCCTTTAGTAACAGCGGCAATATCACGAATAAGCTGTTGTTGAGATTCTTTTAAAATCGGAATTTTGCGGTATTTGCCACCCTTAGCCCATGAGCCTTTTATTTGTAGAGTGTTAGCATTTATCAAAGCATAGGATAAGCTGAATTTCATACACTCCTCTTTTCTAAGCCCAAACTCTTGCTGCAAACGCAGGGAAAGCTTGATCAAGTCACTCTTGATCTTGGCATGCTTATCCATGTCTAACGTTTTTGACTTGCCAATAGGGTTGTTGCGAGCTCTGGGAATGCCGTAATCATCATTGCTGCGAGAACAGATATTAGGTTTACCTATTTTTTCGGCAATCCAACGCAGTGCTGCCATTCTGTTTTTAATCGTTTTGGGTGCTAAACCTTCATCTTGCCAACGCGTTACAAGGTGATTGATATGTTTGGTTTTAAGACCTGATGGATCTCTTAATCTATAACCATGGCTAAGTAGTTGTGTTGCTGCAAGGTTTAAAACTTTGCTTCGGGTAGCTCTAGTGCTAAAGCTACTTTCGCGGTGTGTGTCGTTCACCATTTGGTGAAGACGATATCCTAATTGGCTCATTTCATGTTCCTCATAAATTTAAAAAATAGTTTTGAAAGTATTGAGAAAAACACCAAACCGAAGACCAGGGGGCGAAACGCCAAAATAGGTAAGTTTTAAAGCCATATGAACGGTGCGTAACCGAGCATATTGTCGAAAGACATAAAGGCTAACTGGTCTAAAGCAACAAAGCTGAGCCGTGTGATTTCTGTTGAAATACAGCGCGAACTACTGTGGTTTATATTTGTGTTGTTTATAGTGGGGTGGTCGTGTGACCCTTAATGCTGCGAATGCAGCTCCTCAGGAACGTGTTGCGGGCAGTGAGTACGCCCTTTTTCTTTGTGCTCATTTCGAGCTGGTTCATTATTAAAACTATCACAGTGATCAGAGATTGCAACACCTTTTCGACGCGCCCAAATCTCCATCCCTCTTTTGGCCCTGCAATTTTTCAAGGCGGATTTGGTGTCGAGGCATCATGAGCAGTGGCCTCGATGGGCGACTCTGCGAGTCGTCCCTACCTCTTTCGAGTAGGGACGACTCGTTATAAATCAGCCATAAAGTTAAAATTTTAGAGGTGGTTTAGGAAGTAAGAATGTTTCTAATCTTTGTTTGAGATCTCTTTACTAAATAGCCATTGAAGGTCACTTACATCGGGTAGAGGCGATAATCAGACATTCACTTTATTGCTCGTATTGTAGTGCTTTCCTAATCTAACCCAAGCCTTTTTAGTTTTATTTCGTTTAGCTTGGACTCCTGGGCGATTTTCTTCAAAGCCGACTTTGCATTTGCTTCAGCATGTTCACCAGATGACTGTTTTAATAATTTTCTCCAGGGTTCTCCGCTTTCTTCTTTAAAGAAATCATAGAACTCTGATTCCGTGATTTGAGACATTCTCGCCTTATCTTCTTCACTAGTATCATAACTTGTACATACTCTAATCAGGAACTCTCTGGTGGGTTCCAAGTTAGGGGAATTATTTAGTGCTGCTGTAACACTTTCGATTAGTTCATTATCAATTTCAAGACCAAAGTCATCATACTTATCGAGATAATTTAAACGTCCTAGTTCTAGGTTTTTTGAGACAAAAACATCTATCAGTTCGGAAGCTTTACTTTGTTGCCCTAGCTCCCGCAGCAGCCGAACAGAACTACTTAAGTTAGCAGCACTTATTGAGCTAATTGCATTTGTTGTAATTACCATGAAACGCTCAACAAAGTCCGCCTCTTCACAAAAAGAGTTGTGAAACTCTTTCCAGATTTCACGAAAGAGATTCTCTTGATTAGATTCAATTAACTTTTTATTGGTTTGTTTGGCTATGGCTTTAAAAGGTTCAACATCGATAAATCCAGACTCAACTATTTGGAATAGTGCTTTATCTAAGTCGTCTACATAGGTGAATTGATACGCAACTAATAGACCTCTCCACTTTTTATGATCATCAGTTTCTTCTGTAGACAATTTAATAAATGAATTGGCTTTAATAAAATCTATGGGCGGTATGCGTTTATTTGAACTGGAGCAGTAATAGCTCGTAGTGAACAAGGTGATAGTGTGACAAATTTGCCTAGATATTTCTTGCTCTAAGTTATCACAATGTTGTAAGCACTTTGAAATTAGAGAATATGCTTTAGAAATCACTCGCATATTTGTTAGGCTAAGGGTTTCTGCACACTCACGAACTGTTTCGATCCACTCAAATTCATTAGGGATAATTAGGTCGATACATTCTGACGGAGTAGGATTAAAAGTTATCTCCTTATCTATAACTTTTTCCTTAAATTCTTTGTAGTCTGGGCTATCAGAAATACTCGCTTCATTTAGTAAGAGAACAATCTTGCACTTCTTTTGCTCTTTCAATTGAGACACTATGCCAAGAATATCTTTAGAGCTGAGTGCATCACCTTTCCTTTCAAGATCGTCTATACAGATTAAACTGTTGGACACGTACATATAAGACATTGCATCGAGTACTGAAGAAGCATTTTTCAAAAATGGCAAGTTTTTAATTTGCTTTATGCTTTTTTGTCCGAGGGACTTACTCATACTAACAGTATTATCCTTTAACGATTTCAAGCTCGGGTCTGATCCTATCAAAGAGCTATCAATAAGATTTTCGAATAGGGTTGTCTTCAATACTTCTAAAGAGTTGACTCCAAATAAACTGACGTATGAATACTTATCAAAAGCTAACGTTTTATTATTCCTACAGTTGACTAGCTCTTGATTCCAAGCAAAAGTTTTACCTACTCCCCAAGCCCCACTTATAGCAAGGACTTCTGGATCTCTGGAATTTAAAAATTCTAAGATATGTTGTTGGATGACTTGTAGTGACACTATTTAATATCCTTATCGGTTAGACTAATTTATATATCTGTTCCTAAGAATAAAATTAAATTACCACATCGGCCCTTGTATACATATACATATTGCTTAAGAGTAACAGCCTTGCATTATGGTCTTGATAATAGGCAGTGTATAAAAACCACTCCTTTCAAATCCAGTAAAGCAATAAATCGGAACCCCGCAAGCGGGGCCCCCTTGCTTCGCAACCCTTCGGGCGATTTCTTGCTTGACTGGATTTTCTCTGCGTAGTGAAGGTTATCCAAGAGGTATGCGGCGCTCTGAGTGGCAAGCACTCGACGCTTTCACACCTCCTGGATACAACTGGCTTTTCAAATAAAAAATGGGAAAGAGGGAAGGTAAATAATATTATATTTGTTTGTTTTTATTATACTTTCCCAGTTTCCCATATTTCCCAACCTAATATCCTTTATTGAAATAGGCTAGGTAAGGTGGTCATCGCCTCTTTTCGCTTACGATCTATGATGTCTGTATAGATTTGTGTCGTTTTTAATTCTGAATGACCAAGCAACTTTGATACGGTATAAATATCAACATCATTAGTTAGCATACGTACAGCAAATGTGTGTCTCGCACAGTGAAAGGTAATGTGCTTTGTAATCCCCGCTCTGAGCATCCACTGTGTTAGTGCAACATTTGTATAGCTTGAGTATCTTAAGCCTTTAAATACACGTTCATGGGCTTCTCCTGGTGAATCTAAGAGCATAGTGGCATCAGATGGAAGGTATAAGTACTGAAGTTGCCCTGTTTTAATGTGATTAAAAGTTGCTCGTGGATCGATCATTGTGAGTTTGCCCCACGTTAACTTTTGAATATCGCTCCAGCGCATGCCTGTGAGGCATCCGAATAAGAATGCTCGCTTCAGTACATCATACCGGCACTCTGTTTTATAAAGTGCAGTTACTTCTTCCTCTTCTAAGTAATTACGAGGGTTTTGTTCTATCTTGATGCTTTTTACTTCGTTTACAGGATTTCGGCGAATAATGCCTTCGTGAAATGCTTTGTTTAAAGCCGCTCTCACTTTATTGAAATAGCATGATGTAGTATTTGAAGAAAGTAGCTTATCTGATTTTGTTCGTGCATGTTTTATTAGGTATGTTCTGAACCCAAGTAATACATCAGCATCGAAGTCAGCAAAGGATAAAGGGTTACCCTCACAATATCTCTTTAGATGCATTAACGATGATTCCCACAATGATACGTTTGATGGGCTATCAGTGTGCTCTTTGTCATTAATAATTTGCTGCATGTAGCTATAAAAGCTTTCTTGCTGTTTTTCTGAGTCTTCAAAGTGGTGCTTGTTGTTAGCTAAATCGACAATCGCTTGCGCTCTTATCTTTTCTGAAATATCTAAGGTCTTTTTATTGTGGTCACGTTGGAACTTGTCTTTAGGATTGGCATAAATGAACAAGTCCATTGATTGTCTTTTACGGCGTTTAACTCGTTTGCCGTTTTCGTTAAGGTAAGAACCATAATTTCTGGTTAATAGTAGTTGTTGGCGGCCTGTGCTATCAGCTGATTTTTTCTCGATGGTTAGTTTCATAATAACTTCCTCTTTGGTGGACCAATAGTGGCCCACAACAAAGAGGTCGGTGGGCCATTCGAGGCCCATATTATGAAACTAAAGGAAGCTAGAGAAATACAAAAAAGTAATTAAATGTATGAATAAATTAGGTTTTTTAACTTAAGTTGGATGTTTGTTTCCTTTAGTTTACCTTGTTATTTACCAATACAGAACGAGCTAAATATTTTGCCTAGTAGGTCGTCTGAGGTAAATTCACCGGTTATTTCGTTTAAGTACTGCTGCGTTAAGCGTAGCTCTTCGGCTAATATTTCGCCGGCTACGTGCATTTCTAACTGTGTTTTACCAGTATCTAAGTGATAGGCCGCATGTTCAAGTGCATCTAAGTGGCGACGGCGTGCCATAAAGCCACCTTCTGTAGCGCCCTGAAAACCAATACAAGCTTTTAAGTGGTCGCGAACAAGTTCAATACCTTGTGCATTTTTAGCGCTTAAACTAATTACAGGGTATTGTTGGTTTTCATCCATACCTACTGCATCGCCCGATAAATCGGCTTTATTTCTGATAACAGTAACACCCATACCTTGCGGTAATTTTGCCATAAATTCAGGCCATATAGCGTGTGGATCGGTGTCGGTGGTGTCGGTGCCATCAAGCATAAACAACACGCGGTCAGCTTGGTTTATTTCATCCCACGCGCGCTCTATACCTATTTGTTCAACACGGTCTGGGCTTTCACGTAGGCCTGCGGTATCGATAATATGCAGTGGCATGCCATCAATATGGATGTGCTCCCGTAGTACGTCGCGAGTAGTACCAGCTATTTCGGTTACTATGGCGGCTTCGCGTCCTGCTAGGGCATTAAGTAGGCTTGATTTACCTGCATTAGGGCGCCCAGCAATAACAACACGCATACCTTCGCGCATAATACTGCCTTGCTTAGCCTGGCTTGTTACTGTGTTTAATTGACTGATGATGGCATCTAAATCACCCGATACTTTGCCATCGGATAAAAAGTCAATTTCCTCGTCAGGGAAGTCAATGGCAGCCTCTACATACATACGTAAATGAATAACTTTCTCTACTAGGGTTTCTATATGTTTAGAAAACTCACCTTGTAGCGATTGTAGGGCACTTTTAGCAGCTTGCTCAGAGGTTGCATTAATTAAATCGCTAATAGCCTCTGCTTGGGTTAAATCTAGCTTATCGTTCATAAAGGCGCGTTCAGAAAACTCACCAGGCTTTGCTAAACGAACGCCCTCTATTTGGCTAATTTCTTTTAATAGCATGTCCAGTACAACGGGGCCGCCGTGACCTTGCAGTTCAAGTATGTCTTCGCCGGTAAATGAGTTTGGGCCTGCAAAATAAATAGCAATACCTTGGTCAAGTTGCTCACCACTTAAACTTTTAAAAGGAACGTAGTCGGCATAGCGAAGCTTAGGTACTTTACCTATTATTTTTTCGGCTACGCTTTTAGCAAGGCTGCCAGAAACTCGAATTATACCTACGCCACCACGCCCAGGAGCGGTAGCTTGTGCTGCAATTGTGTCTTGATTGATCATGCTATTAATTTGCCAACGAGAGTAACTTTAATGGCGCTATTGTAACCTATGCATTTATTTGTAGCGAATCGCAGTTATAAAAAACAGGCAATAAAAAAGGCGACCTAAGTCGCCTTTATATAAGTAATATACCCAAACCATCTTGATGTGGCTTGGGTATAGGCAATTAGCCTCTTACTTTTATTCCTTTCTTTTCCATGCCACGGTAGATGATAAGCATCTGGACAATAGAAATTAAGTTAGACACTAACCAGTAAAGTACTAAACCAGATGGGAACCATAAGAAGAATACAGAGAAGATAACCGGCATAAAGGTCATCATTTTTTGCTGCATTGGATCGGTAACCGTCATTGGTTGTAGCTTTTGCGTTACAAACATACTTGCACCAAACAATATTGGTAACACGTAGTATGGGTCTTTTGTTGAAAGGTCAGTTAGCCAAAGTACAAATTCAGCATGACGTAGTTCTGTCGATTCTAAGAATACGTAAAATAGCGCTAAGAAAATAGGCATTTGTAGCAAAATAGGGAAACAGCCACCCATAGGGTTAACTTTTTCTTTGCGGTACATCTCCATAGTAGCTTGGCCGAACTTTTGACGGTCATCACCATATTTTTCTTTAAGGGCTGCCATTTTAGGCTGAAGGGCACGCATTTTAGCCATTGATGTATATTGCGCTTTAGTAAGCGGGTACATTAACGTTTTGACGATAATTGTGATGGCAATAATAGCAACACCCCAGTTACCTAAAATGCTGTGTAACCATTTAAGAAGTACAAATAAAGGCTGCGAAATAAACCATAACCAACCGTAATCTACAGTAAGGTCTAAATCTGGATGAAGCGCTTCTAATAAGTCAGACTCTTTAGGGCCCATGTAGTAGGTCGCACTGAGTGTTTGCTCACTGCCGGCTTGTACATTTACAGGCGCTGCTTTTGTACCAATAATCGCAGCATTACTTTTAGTAATTAAACTATAAAGCGTGTGTGTTTCGTCTTGCTTAGGTACCCATGCACTTACAAAGTAATGCTGAATAAATGCTACGTAACCGCCTTGGGTATTTTTATTTAGGTTTTTGTCAGCCATATCTGAAAAGCTGTATTTTTCGTACGACTCTTCATCAGTACCGTAAGCAGCACCTAAGTAGTTTTGATCTACTAAACTGCCTTTTTCTTGTACGGTACGCTTAATTTGCGTGTATAGCTGTACTTGTACTGGCGCACTTGTCGTGTTGTTTACTGTGTACTCTAGGTCTACATCGTACTGACCTTTTTTGAATACATATGTTTTAGTAAAACTTACGCCGTTACTATCAACATAGGTAAGCGGTACACGTAACTCATCACCATTTAGCGTGTAAGCTTGTTGCGTTGCTTGGTAAGTAGGACGACCATTTGCTGATGCATCTGGGCCATTTAAACCAATTAGACCGCTTTGTGAAAAGTATTGTTTGCCCTCAAACTCACCAAGTAGCATATAAGGTATATCGCTGCCTTTAGTATCTTCGTACTGGAGTAAGTCTGTTTCAACAATGTCACCGCCTTTGGTGTCGATTTTTACTGTGAAAACGTCAGTTGTTATTTCTATAACTGAGCGCTTAGCAGCAGTAGCCGAAGCAGGTAAACCTGAATCTGACGATGACGGTATATAATCATCAGACTCTGGTGACGTTGTGTTTAGTGTTTGTGTAGTGGCACTTGGATCGGCTTTAGGCGTGTTGTAATCGTTATTCCATTCTTGAAATAATAAAAACGACACTAACATTAAACCGATTAATAAAAACGTGCGTTGCGATTCCATAACAGCTCTTATTTCTCGTGTTGGTGGTTAATACGGGTTAATTTTTCAGGAACGGGGTCTTCTCCGCCTGAATGTAAAGGATGGCATTTTAATATGCGTTTAAGTGCTAACCAACTCCCTTTTACAAATCCATGCAAATTAATTGCTTGAATAGCATAATGGGAGCAGCTTGGATTAAAACGACAATGCGGGCCTAGTAGTGGGCTTATCCACATTTGATAACCGCGGATAAATAACACTAAACAGCGCTTTGGTATAGCAACAAGTGGTTTAAGTAACCTCATGGTGTTTATGCCCCTGCGAATATTTAGTGAATAGATACCATGTATTTAAAAGCTCAATTAAAGATTTTAAACGCATGATTAAAAGGTGAGCTAAAGATACCCTAATTAACCCTGCAATTCTATTGCTATCGGGTTTGTTTATTAGATTTAGCTGATTTGTTTGGGCGTTTTTTAAAGGGTGGTGGCTTAGGTGCACCCGGTTTGCAGCGTTCATTAATTTTGCGCCACAATTTTGTAAGTTGTTTGGTTATTTCTTCGTTAGACTGCTCATCAATACCATTTTTTACCATAAGCACAATATCAATATTATCGATGGTGTGTTGATTTAAACGAAAACTTTCGCGAGCGAGTCGTTTAATACGGTTACGTTGGCATGCCTTTTTTACACGTTTTTTAGCAACAGTAAGTCCTAACCTAGGTTTATCTTGGTCATTAGGTTTAGCTAAAAGAGTAAATAAAGGAGTTGCAGCCCGAGCGGGTTCATTAAATATGCGAGAGTAATGCGAGGGAGTTAACAGACGTAACTCCCTGCCAAAGCTAAAGTCTTCCACTTATATATTAAGCAGAAAGTACTTTGCGGCCTTTAGCGCGGCGACGTGCTAATACTTTACGGCCATTTACAGTTGCCATGCGAGCACGGAAGCCGTGAGCACGTTTGCGTTTTAAAACGCTAGGTTGAAAAGTTCTTTTCATAACAATCTCATCCGATCGGTTAAAGTTAAAACATCCTATGCAGGTCGCGATCCTGGCACAGGTGCCATTGCGAGCGCGAGATATTATAGATTAAGCACTTTAAAGTCAATCATAATTGCGCTGTAAACACCGTGTTTATTACATTTTTTGTGCGCTGGCTTGATATTTATGGATTAAATTTAAAGCAAAATGGTCTGCTTTTATGCAAAAAGGCGAATTAATAGCCTGGAGCGACTAAAAGAATGTGGATCGTAATAAAGTAGGGTGATCAACTAGGATCATCATAATAAAGAAGTTTTCCACAGCTGATGTTTAAAAAGTGAATAAAAGCATGGGAAAACTCATTTAGATCGTAAAATTGGTTCGCGATCTGCCTGTGTTTTTGTTATGATCTGTTATCTGGCTTTAAAATAAAAGTCGATATAAATCAGTCTATTAAGATATTTATACACTGATATCAACAATTTTATAAAAATCAATCTTTTACTTGTGGATAAAGTGCCTTCATAATACGCGGTCTTGGGTCGCGTAGCTGGCCAATTAAACGCAATAAATGCATGATTTTTAATCATTATTGATGTGCGGGAATAAAAATTATACCTCTGGGAGTTTAACTGTGTATCTGTCGGTTTGGCAAAGTTGTTTATATGTATTGCAAGATGAGTTGCCTTCGCAACAATTCAGTATGTGGGTAAGACCGCTACAAGCAGAAAGTACCGAAGATACCTTAACGATTTACGCACCTAATCGCTTTGTTCTTGATTGGGTAAGAGAAAAGTATTTAAACCGAATTAATGAGTTACTGGTAGAAATTTGTGGTGATGAAGCGCCCGAATTACGTTTTGATGTAGGTAGTAAACCACTACTCAATACTCAAGCGGCGGCGCCAAGTGTTGAAGCCCCTGCATCACCTAGTGCACAGACACCTGCTAAACAGCAACCTGTAGAGCAAAAAGCACCAGTAGAGCCTGCGCCTAAATCGGGCTATAAATCTAATATAAAAGAAAACTATACCTTTGACAGTTTTGTTGAGGGTAAATCTAACCAGCTAGCAAAAGCGGCTGCAACACAAGTTGCAGATAACCCTGGCTCTGCCTTTAACCCAGTATTTATTTACGGTGGTACAGGCTTAGGTAAAACTCACTTATTACATGCAGTAGGTAATGGCATTATGGCAAACAAGCCCGATGCTAAAATTGTTTACATGCATTCTGAGCGTTTTGTGCAAGACATGGTAAAAGCACTACAAAATAACGCCATCGAAGAATTTAAACGTTATTACCGTAGTGTAGATGCGCTAATGATTGATGATATTCAATTTTTTGCTAATAAAGAGCGCTCGCAAGAAGAGTTTTTTCATACCTTTAACGCATTATTAGAGGGTAATCAGCAAATTATTTTAACCTCTGATCGCTACCCAAAAGAAATTGAGGGCGTAGAAGACAGGCTTAAATCACGTTTTGGTTGGGGTTTAACGATTGCGATAGAGCCGCCAGAACTTGAAACGCGCGTTGCTATTTTAATGAAAAAAGCGCAGCAGAGTAAAATTAACTTACCGCACGAAGTTGCCTTTTTTATCGCTAAAAAATTACGTTCAAACGTACGCGAACTAGAGGGTGCACTTAATCGTGTAATAGCTAATGCTAATTTTACCGGTCGTCCGATTTCTATCGACTTTGTGAAAGAAGCATTGCGCGATTTGTTGGCACTACAAGACAAACTTGTCACTATAGACAACATACAACGCACCGTGGCTGAGTATTACAGAATACGTGTGTCTGACTTGTTATCTAAGCGCCGCAGCCGTTCTATCGCAAGGCCGCGTCAGGTAGCCATGGCATTATCTAAAGAATTAACTAATCACAGCTTACCTGAGATTGGTGACGCATTTGGTGGGCGTGACCACACCACCGTATTACATGCGTGTCGTAAGGTTAAATCACTACGTGATGAAAGCCACGAAATAAAAGAAGATTATCAAAATTTAATAAGAACGTTGTCATCTTAGGGCTGACTTTATTATGCAAATAACCATTTCAAGAGAACAATTTTTAAAGCCATTAGTGCAAGTATCGGGTGCGATTGAGCGTAAACATACGTTACCTATATTATCTAATGTATTGTTAGTGGTAGAAAACGGGCAACTTTCAATGACAGGTACAGACCTTGAAATTGAACTCGTTGCAGGTGTTTTTGTTGGTGATGATATTGCTGATACAAAATTAACGCTACCTGCTAAAAAATTACTCGATATTTGTAAAAGCCTACCAGATGGCTCTGAGCTCACATTGAGCTTACAAGAGCACCAACTGCTATTAACCAGTGGTAAAAGCCGCTTTTCATTGACTACACTTGCCGCGGAAGACTTTCCTAATTTAGAGCAATGGGATGGCGAGGTAGAGTTTCAATTAACGCGTTTAGAGCTACGCAAGTTGCTTGAAAGCACGCATTTTTCGATGGCAAATCAAGATGTGCGTTACTATTTAAATGGCATGTCGTTTGAAGTTGATAATACTGACATTAAAACAGTGGCGACCGATGGCCACCGTTTGGCAATAGCGCAAAAAGAATTAGGTCAATCGTTAAATACGCAGCGCCAATTAATCATACCACGCAAAGGTGTGCAAGAAATTATGCGCCTTATGGTGGCTGATGAAGAATTAGTTACTATTCAATTTGGCGCTAACCATATTCGTATTATCGATGTGGAATTTACTTTTACAAGTAAGTTAGTGGATGGCCGTTTCCCGGATTACCGCCGTGTATTACCACGTGGTGGAGATAAAGTGATTACTGCTAACCGCGAGTGGTTACGTAATGCGTTTCAACGTGTGTCTATTTTATCAAACGAAAAGTTTAGAGGTGTACGCCTAAACTTAGCTAACGGCTTACTTAAAATTACGGCTAATAATCCTGAGCAAGAAGAGGCTGAGGAAATAGTAGAAGTAATGTACGAGGGTGATGAACTAGAAATTGGTTTTAATGTGTCGTATGTATTAGATGTACTAAATACATTAAAAACAGAAGATGTACTATTTACATTAGCTGATTCAAACAGCAGTGCACTTATTGAAGGTGCGGGCGATGAAGAGGCAATGTACGTGGTTATGCCTATGCGATTATAAGATACCCATTATAAATGAGTTTAAGTCACTTGAGCCTCAAGTATTTTCGTAATATTGAGGCACTGACGCTAGAACCAGTCAACGGCGTTAATATAATTTATGGTGAAAACGGCAGCGGAAAAACCAGCCTTTTAGAGGCTATTTATTACCTTTCTCATGGCAAATCTTTTCGAACACCTAAACATAAAAGTATTATTCAACATCAACAAGATCAGTTTGTAATACATGGCCGCAAAGCGCTACACGACTTGTCTATTCCTATTGGGATTAGTAAAACCCAAAGCGGTGAAACTAATTTAAAAATACAAGGCAAAGCCAGTAGAAAAATCTCTGAGCTTGCACAGTTAATGCCTGTGCAAATTATTACACCCGAAAGCTATTCATTGTTTTTTGGTGGCCCAAAAGAGCGACGTAAATTTTTAGATTTGGGTTTGTTCCACGTGGAACATGAGTTTTTTTATTTATGGCAATCGTTTAATAAAGTACTTAAACAACGCAATGCACTTTTAAAAAGTAAGCCAAAGAATTATTTTGACCAAATTAGGTTTTGGGACAAAGAATTTGTTAGACTGGCAGAACAAATAAATAAATTAAGAATGGCGTATATAAGTAGGTTTAAGCAGCAGTTTTTTGATAAAATGTGTGCAGAATTAACGCTTATACGCGATTTAGAAATCAACTTTAATGCAGGCTGGAAAGACAGCGAGTCTTTAAGTGATGCATTAGAGCAAAACTTTGAGCGAGACGCTCGCCAAGGTTTTACTAGTAAAGGCCCTCATAAGGCCGATTTTAGTTTTAGTGTCGCTGGCAACAGTGTAGAAAATACGTTTTCGCGCGGTCAATTGAAGTTATTGCTTTATGCGTTAAAAGTAACGCAAAATAGTTTAATTGAGTCAGAGACAGATAAGCAATCTATATTGCTAATAGATGATCTACCTTCAGAGTTAGGCGAAGATACAAAAGAGAAAGTGGGGCAATTATTGGCTCATTGCAGTTCTCAAATTTTTATCTCTTCAATTTTGTCTGAAAGTATTTCTGCTGTGGTGGAACCCATGCAACGAGAACTACAAATGTTCCACGTGAAACATGGCAACCTAATAACAAGATAAGTGGGATTAACCATGTCTGAGAATTACGATTCGTCGAGTATTAAAGTACTTAAAGGATTAGACGCAGTTAGAAAGCGTCCTGGAATGTATATAGGGGACACCGATGATGGCACAGGCTTACACCACATGGTGTTTGAGGTCGTTGATAACTCTATCGATGAAGCCTTAGCAGGTCATTGTGATGATATTTATGTAACGATTCACTTAGACGGTTCAGTCTCGGTAAGAGATAACGGCCGTGGTATCCCAACTTCTATCCATGAAGAAGAAGGTGTGTCTGCTGCCGAAGTTATCATGACGGTACTTCATGCTGGTGGTAAGTTTGATGATAACTCTTATAAAGTATCAGGTGGCTTACACGGTGTTGGTGTATCAGTAGTAAATGCATTATCAGAAAAACTAACACTTACTATTCGTCGTGAAGGCAAACTACACGAGCAAACTTACAGCATGGGCGTACCAAACGCACCATTAGCTATTATTGGCGACGCTGATACAACAGGTACAGAACTACGTTTTTGGCCGAGTGCTGAGACATTTACAAACCTAGATTTTCATTACGATATTTTAGCTAAGCGTTTACGCGAGCTATCGTTTTTGAATTCAGGTGTAAGTATCATCTTAACTGATGAACGCGAAGAAAATAAAACCGACCACTTTAAATATGATGGCGGTATCCAAGCGTTTGTTGAATACTTAAACCGCAATAAAACACCAGTACATAAAGGTGTATTCCACTTTACTCACGAGCGTGAAGAAGATGGTATTAGCGTAGAAGTTTCAATGCAGTGGAACGATGGCTTCCAGGAAAACATTTACTGTTTTACTAATAATATTCCACAACGTGATGGTGGTACTCACTTAGCCGGCTTTAGATCTGCGCTTACACGTACACTTAATAACTACATGGAAAAAGAAGGCTTTAACAAAAAAGCTAAAACAACCAGTAACGCAACGGGCGATGATGCGCGTGAAGGCTTAACAGCGGTTGTAAGTGTTAAAGTACCTGATCCTAAGTTCTCATCACAAACTAAAGACAAACTAGTATCAAGCGAAGTTAAATCTGCGGTTGAGCAAGCAATGGCTGAAAAGTTTTCTGATTTCTTACTAGAAAACCCAATGGATGCCAAAATTGTTGTTGGTAAAATTATTGATGCAGCACGAGCACGTGAAGCCGCGCGTAAAGCCCGTGAAATGACTCGTCGTAAAGGCGCTATGGATTTAGCAGGCTTACCTGGTAAATTAGCAGACTGCCAAGAAAAAGACCCTTCATTATCTGAACTATATATAGTGGAGGGTGACTCAGCTGGCGGTTCAGCTAAGCAGGGTCGTAATCGTAAAAACCAAGCAATTTTGCCACTTAAAGGTAAAATCTTGAACGTAGAGAAAGCACGCTTTGACAAAATGCTTTCTTCACAAGAAGTAGCAACGCTAATTACAGCACTAGGTTGCGGTATTGGCCGTGATGAATATGACCCAGAAAAGCTGCGTTATCACAGCATCATAATCATGACCGATGCGGACGTGGATGGTTCTCACATTCGTACATTGCTATTAACGTTCTTCTACCGCCAGATGCCAGAAATTGTTGAGCGTGGATACATTTACATTGCACAACCGCCACTTTATAAAGTGAAAAAAGGTAAGCAAGAGCGTTATATTAAAGACGATCCTGCGCTTGTAGACTACCTAACATCACTTGCACTAAATAATGCAGCGCTTTACACAAGCGAAAATGCAAGTGCGATTGAAGGCGAAGCGCTTGAGAAAATAGTACAAGATTACCAAAACACAGTTAAAGTCATTGAACGCTTAAAACGTAAATACCCTAACACGGTGATGGAACGTTTGATTTACCAAAGCGAGTTAAAAGTAGAAGACTTATCTAACGAAGCTAAAGTAATTGAGTGGACTAAAGAGCTTGTTGATGACTTAATAGCACGTGATGAAGATGCAACAATTTTCCATGCTGGCACAGAGCACGATGCAGAGCGTAACTTGTACTTCCCGGTTGTGAATATTCGTCAGCACGGTGTTGATAAAGCCCATGTATTACACTACGACTTTATTGCCTCGCGCGACTACCAACGCATTGCTGTGACTGGTACTAACATTGCTAACATCCTTGGTGAAGGCGCATATATTCAACGTGGTGAGAAAACAAAACCTGTTGATAACTTTGTGGATGCTTTAGAGTGGTTGATCGCAGAATCTAAGCGCGGGATCTACATTCAGCGCTATAAAGGGTTAGGTGAAATGAACCCTGATCAGCTTTGGGAAACAACCATGGATCCTTCAGCGCGACGCATGCTACAGGTTACAATTGAAGATGCTGTAGCGGCGGATCAATTGTTTGCAACCTTAATGGGCGATCAAGTAGAGCCACGCCGTGACTTTATTGAAACGAACGCTCTTCGCGTAGTTAACCTAGACGTATAAAAAATTATACTCATATCTTAAAAGGAGCCTAATGGCTCCTTTTTTATTTTAACAACCGCACAAACTGCTTAAAACCTGCGTGTGCACAAGGTATACTGAGGGTAATTTTCACGCTACTTTCAGATAGTAAAAAGCCAAATATGCAAAAATATGACGTTAAAACCTTTCAAGGTTTGATCCTGGCTTTACAGGATTATTGGGCACAGCAAGGCTGTGTCATTATTCAACCACTTGATATGGAAGTGGGCGCAGGGACATTTCACCCGCAAACATTCTTAAAATCTATTGGCCCTGAGCCAATGTCGAGCGCATACGTGCAACCGTGTCGTCGTCCTACCGATGGCCGCTACGGTGAAAACCCAAACCGCTTACAACATTACTACCAATTTCAGGTAGTTTTAAAGCCATCACCAGATAACATTCAAGAGCTTTACCTAGGCTCGCTAGAAGCAATGGGCATTGATACCCTAACGCACGAAGTACGCTTTGTAGAAGATAACTGGGAATCACCAACGCTAGGCGCATGGGGCTTAGGTTGGGAGATTTGGCTAAATGGTATGGAAGTAACGCAGTTTACTTACTTTCAGCAGGTAGGGGGCTTAGAGTGCTCTCCTGTAACCGGTGAAATTACTTACGGCCTAGAGCGTTTAGCAATGTACATTCAAGGTGTAGACAGTATTTACGACCTAGTATGGGCAGATGGTCCATTAGGGCGTGTAACTTACGGCGATGTATTCCATCAAAATGAAGTAGAACAATCTACTTACAACTTTGAACACGCAAACGTAGATGACTTATTTGCACAGTTTGATAAATGTGAAGCAGAAAGCCAAAAGCTAATTGAAGCAAATTTACCACTACCTGCATACGAGCAAGTAATGAAAGCATCGCATGCATTTAACTTATTAGATGCGCGCCATGCAATTTCGGTTACTGAGCGTCAACGTTATATTTTACGTGTAAGAGCGTTATCAAAAGCATGTGCACAAAGTTATTACGATGCACGTGAAGCGCTTGGTTTCCCGCTGTGTAAGGATAAGTAAGCATGTCAGCACAAAATTTATTAGTAGAAATTGGCACCGAAGAGCTGCCACCAAAAGCACTGCGTAAATTAGCAGAAGCCTTTGCCGCAAACCTAACAGCTGAGCTTGAAACACTAGAGCTTGGGCATGAAGGTGTAAGCTGGTATGCATCGCCTCGTCGTTTAGGTTTACAAGTAAAAGCGCTTGAAGCTAAGCAGCAAGATAAAGAAGTTGAAAAGCGCGGCCCTGCAATGAAAGCAGCGTTCGATAGCGAAGGTAACCCAACAAAAGCAGCAATGGGTTGGGCACGTGGTTGTGGTATTGAGGTAAGTGAAGCACAAACTCTCGAAACCGATAAAGGCGCTTGGCTTTTACATATTGCTAAAGTAGCAGGACAAGAAACCAAAACCCTAATGAGCGATGCCATTGCAAAGTCGTTAGCAAAGCTACCAATTCCTAAGCCGATGCGTTGGGGCGCGAATAAAACACAATTTATTCGTCCAGTTCATACCGTCACTATTTTATTTGGTGATGAACTTATTGAAGGCGAAATTTTAGGTAAGCAAGTAACTAACCAGTTACAAGGCCACCGTTTTCACCACCCAGAAAAAATCACCATTAACCACGCAGATGACGTGTTCGACGTATTAAAATCTGCCTACGTTATTGCTGATTACGAACAACGTAAAGCGCTAATTCGTGCACAAATAGAAGACGCTGCAAGCGCAGTGAATGCGGTTGTTGCGATGGATGAAGACTTATTAGAAGAAGTAACATCACTGGTAGAGTGGCCAGTAACGTTAACGGCAACATTTGAAGAGGCATTTTTAGATGTACCTGCCGAAGCACTAATTTACACCATGAAGGACGATCAAAAATACTTCCCGCTATTAGATCAAGACGGCAAACTTTTAAATAAGTTTTTGTTTGTATCTAACATCGAAAGTAAAGATCCAAGCGTGGTAATTTCAGGTAACGAAAAAGTAGTGCGCCCACGTTTAGCTGATGCGCAGTTCTTCTTTGAGACTGATAAAAAGAAAACCTTAGAAAGCCGACTAGAGTCACTTGATACTGTTTTATTCCAAAAGCAGTTAGGTACGCTTAAAGATAAATCTGTACGTATTAGCGAACTTGCTGGCTACATTGCAGAGCAACTAGGTGCCGACAAAGACCTTGCAAAACGTGCCGGCCTATTAAGTAAAACTGACTTAATGACCGAAATGGTAATGGAATTTACCGACGTGCAAGGTGTGATGGGTATGCACTATGCACGCTTTGATGGTGAAGCAGAAGATGTAGCTATTGCACAAAACGAGCAATACATGCCTCGCTTTGCAGGTGATAACCTACCTACAAACCTAATTAGCTGTGCAGTCGCTATTGCTGATAAGTTTGATACGCTGGTGGGTATTTTTGGTATAGGCCAAGCACCAAAAGGCGACAAAGACCCATTTGCGCTTCGTCGTGCTGCCATTGGTGCACTGCGTATCATGGTAGAAAAAGAACTACCACTGGATATTTTAGACTTAGTAGCAAAAGCACAAACACTATTTGGTGATAAGCTAACTAATCTAAATGTATCAACCGACGTATTTGATTTTATGCTAGGGCGCTTCCGTGCATGGTATCAAGATGAGGGGATTGAAGTAGACGTTATTCAAGCTGTGCTTGCACGCCGTCCAACTAAGCCTGTTGATTTTGATCGCCGAGTTAAAGCAGTAAGCCATTTCCGTACATTAGACGCCGCAGAAGCGCTTGCAGCAGCTAATAAGCGTGTAGGTAACATCCTAGCTAAAAATAACATTACTGCGGCAGGCGATGTGAATGAGAGCTTGTTAAGTGATGACGCAGAAATAGCACTTGCTTCACAAGTTGCTAAATTTGCCACTGAACTTGCACCACTTTACGCTGATGGAAACTACCAAGAGGCATTGAGCCAATTAGCCGGTATCCGTCAAAGTGTTGATAACTTTTTTGACAACGTCATGGTTATGGCCGACGATGAAGCTGTAAAGCAAAATCGCCTTGCGCTATTAAGCCAGTTAAGCCGCTTATTTTTAGATATTGCAGATATATCTGTACTACAAAAATAACCTCGCTTAAGCCAATAGAAAGCCAGCGTTTTGCTGGCTTTTTAGTTTTAACAGAACAAAGGACTTCAATTAATGATGCCGATGAAACGAATTTTAACGCTTGCTATTGCCAGCTTACTAACCGCATGTACTAGCCAGGTGTCTATTAACGATGTGCTGCCACAGCAAGAGTTGGATAAAACAATTTACCTTAGAGGCGACTTTACACTTTGGGACGCAGAACCTCAGTACCAATTTATGCCTGTGGGCGGCGCGCTTTACCAAGCAGAAGTTAAATTTAGTACCCCGGGTAAAGTGTACGAATTTAAAATAGCCGACGCCGATTTTAGTGAAGGCTACAACTGCGGCTACAGCGATGCCCAACCGGCAGGGCAAAAACTAACGCTCGGCCAATCTGTACTTGCAGACTGTAATACTATTTATAATTACTTTAGCTACTCGCCCGCAATAAAAGGCACGTATATAGTAAGCATTGATTACAGTGACTATGATAAGCCGAAAGTGACGATAACGAAGAAATAGCTATTAGTTGGGAGCTGTCAGCTTTTAGCTGCCCGAGTGGGCATATAGATTTGTGACAAGGATGTCGTAGGTTGGTTAGAGTGAAACGAAACCCAAAATGTGCGTCGAGTAAAACTGGGCTACTGGTTATCAAATACGTTGGGTTTCGTAAAACTCAAACCAACCTACATCAATAATAATTTTTATTGATTGCTATAAACATACAATCAATTTATGAGCTTAGTTAGTCTAATTACAGTCGTAAATCAAAAGCGTTATAAAAGATAAGTAGATTTTAAGTAGGTTGGGTAGAGTGAAACGAAATCCAACATATGCGGCGAATAGAACTATGCTGGTGGTTATCAAATTCGTTGGGTTTCGTAAAACTCAACCCAACCTACATCAATAATAATTTTTATTGATTGTATGTTTATGAGCTTAGTTAGTCTAACTACAGTCGTAAATCAAAAGCGTGATAAAAGATAAGTAGATTTTAAGTAGGTTGGGTAGAGTGAAACGAAACCCAACATATGCGGCGAATAGAACTGTGCTGGTGGTTATCAAATTCGTTGAGTTACGTAAACTTGTCTTGATTACAATTAACAAAACTAATCTATACTCTTATTTATCTGTTTATTTTATGGATAAAAATATGCGTTATAAGCGTATGTTAGAGGCGGGCGCATGTTATTTTTTTACGGTAAATTTAGAAGATAGATCTCAGTCTTTGCTTGTGGAAAATATAGAGTTATTACGCCGTGTATATTCAAAGGTGGCAAAAAAGCATCCAATAAAGACGATTGCAATTGTTATCATGCCCGATCACCTTCATGCTATTTGGCAATTACCTAAAGGTGATAGTAATTACGCAATGCGTTGGCGACTTATTAAATCAGGCTTTTCTCGAGAGCTGCCATCAACAGAGTTTTGTAATAAAAGTCGAATAGCCAAAGGTGAGCGCGGGATTTGGCAGCGTCGCTATTGGGAACATAAAATTAGGGATGAAGAAGACTTAAACAACCATATTAATTATATTCACTACAACCCAGTGAAACATAACCATGTTATTAAAGTGAATGATTGGCCATTTTCAAGTTTTCATCAATACGTCAAAAATTCTAAACTAAGCCAATATTGGGATTGCAATAGTGATTCGTGCACTTTGTATGATGAATAATATTTCGGTGGGATAAAACAAGTTGGGTTTCGTAAAACTCAACCCAACCTACATTTGGCTTATGCTCTTGACGATGCGTTAAATATTAAAAAACCAACTTACTAAACTAACTTTCAAACCTTAAAGCCCTTTCTTCACCACATACCTATACGGTGCTTCTTCAACATCTTTAGCCACCAGCGTGTGATCCATGAACGTACAAAAGCTTGGAATATCGCGAGTGGTTGAAGGGTCGTCGGCAATAATAAGTAGTGTTTCGCCATCATTAATTTTGCGAATAGCAGCGCGAATCATCATTACAGGTTCTGGGCAGCGTAGGCCCATGGCGTCTAATTGGTGATCGGGGTTATCAAAGCTCATAAAAAGTTACCTGTAAAAATAGTCGCGGCTTGGTTAGGTCGGGTAGTTTAGCGCAATTAATCTGTTTGGTTAACTGTTTTGCATATAACGGGTAAGGGTAAAACAGTAAAAAATAATCTGGTTTAATACACCCGATCACATTATTCATATCAGCAATAAGCTGGTGGCATAAAAAAAGGCGAACTAACTTGCGCTAGCTCGCCTTTTTAATCACCAAGATGGTTTTACATGTTTAAGCTAATAGTTAGTCTTGAACACGTTCAAATACAGTCGCGATGCCTTGGCCTAAACCAATACACATAGTGGCTAAACCGTATTTTGCATTTTTATCTTCCATTAAGTGGATAAGCGAGGTGCTAATACGCGAACCCGAACAACCTAGTGGATGACCAAGTGCGATTGCGCCGCCGTTTAAATTCACTTTTTCATCAACCACGTCTGCTAAACCTAAGTCTTTAAGTACAGGCAGTGATTGTGCCGCAAAGGCTTCGTTAAGCTCTGCTACGTCAATGTCATCAATAGTAAGACCTGCTTGTGCAAGTGCTTTTTTACTTGCTGGTACTGGGCCGTAACCCATAATTGATGGATCGCAACCTGCAACAGCCATTGCTTTAACGCGCGCACGAATTGGTAAACCAAGCTCTTTAGCTTTTTCTTCGCTCATTACTAACATCGCTGAAGCGCCATCAGAAAGTGCAGAAGACGTACCCGCAGTAACCGAGCCAGAAGCCGGGTTAAATACTGGGCGAAGCTGAGATAAACCTTCTACCGTTGTTTCAGGGCGAATTACTTCATCATCTTCAACTAAAATTAAAGAACCATCAGCTGCGTGACCTTCCATTGCTAAAATTTCGCGGCGGAAACGGCCTTCAACTGTTGCAGCATGTGCACGTTGATGTGAGCGGTATGCAAATTCGTCTTGCTGCTGGCGGCTAATACCGTGGATAGTCGCAAGGTATTCTGCAGTTAAACCCATAGAGCCAGATGCTTGTGCAATTGAAGTTGCTAAGCCAGGGTGAAAGTCGTTACCGTGAGTCATAGGAACATGACCCATGTGCTCAACACCACCAATTAGGTAAGTGTCGCCAGCGCCTGTCATAATAGCGCGTGCTGCGTCATGCAATGCTTGCATTGACGAGCCACATAAACGGTTAACGGTTGTAGCAGGTACAGAGTGTGGAATACCCGCAAGTAACGAGGCGTTACGTGCAACGTTAAAGCCTTGCTCTAGTGTTTGCTGTACACAGCCCCAATAAATATCGTCAATTGATGCAGGGTCAACTGCTGGGTTGCGCTCTAATAACCCTTTCATAAGGTGAGCACTTAAATCTTCCGCACGCTTGTTTTTAAATACGCCGCCTTTTGAGCGACCCATTGGTGTGCGGATACAATCTACAATTACTGGATTATTCATGATATTAACCTTCCACCTTATAGAAAACACGACCTTCTTCGGCCCATTTGCGAGTTTGCTCTGATACTTGGTAAATCGCACCTAGGTGAGCATATTTGTCTGCTGCTGCAACAAAGTTAGCTAAACCTGTTTGATCTAAGTAACGGAACGCACCGCCTCTAAATGGAGGGAAACCAACGCCGTATACAAGGGCCATATCAGCTTCTTGAGGAGAAGCAACAATGCCTTCTTGTAAACAAAGAAGCACTTCGTTGATCATTGGAATCATACAACGGTCAATGATTTCTTGTTTATCAAATTCTTTCGGTGCATCAGTAATTGGTGCTAGTAGCTCAACTGCTGTTGCATCGCTTGATTTTTTAAGACGACCACGACGGTCCGTTTCGTACTTGTAAAAACCTGCTTTGTTCTTTTGACCAAAACGTTTTTCGTTAGCAAAAACAGTCACCGGATCTTTTTCTGCACGTGCCATACGCTCAGGGAAACCGTCTGCCATTACACCAGTACAGTGGTAAGCTGTATCAATACCTACAACATCAAGTAGGTAAGCTGGGCCCATTGGCCAGCCAAATACGTTTTCCATTACTTTATCTACTTTTGCAAAGTTAGCGCCTTCAACAACGAGTTTGCTAAAGCCTGCAAAGTAAGGGAATAAAACACGGTTTACAAAAAAGCCTGGGCAATCGTTTACAACAATTGGTGACTTGCCAAGTTTAAGGGCGTAATCAACAACAGCGTTAATTGTTTTATCAGAGGTTTTTGCACCACGGATAATTTCTACTAATGGCATTTTAGGCACTGGGTTGAAAAAGTGCATACCACAGAAGTTTTCTGGCTTATCGAGTGCTTCTGCGAGTAAATCAATACAGATAGTCGATGTGTTTGACGTAAGTACCGTACCTTCTGGCAGGTTCTTTTCAAGGTCGGCTAGTACTGCTTGCTTAACTTTAGGGTTTTCTACAACGGCCTCAACAATAATGTTGGCGTTTTGAAGGTCTGCATCATTAAGCGTTGGCTTAATTTTGCTAAGCGTTGCCAGCATTTTTTCCATTGGCATGTGGCCGCGTTTAACTTTTGCACCAAGTAGTTTAGATGCTTCACCCATACCTAAATCAAGCGCATCCTGTTGGATGTCTTTCATTACAATTGGTGTACCTTTATAAGCAGACTGGTATGCAATACCGCCGCCCATAATACCCGCGCCTAATACAGCCGCTTGTTTAATTTCTACATCGCTGTGTTTAGCAAGCTTGCGTGCTTTACCTTTAATAAACTGGTCATTTAAGAAAATGCCCGTTTGTGCAGCAGCTTCGTTAGTACGTGCAAGTTTTGCAAAGTTAGCATTTTCGATTGCCATTGCTTCGGTGCGATCACAGTTGGCCGCTGCTTTAATAGTGCGAACTGCCATAACCGGTGCAGGATAGTGGCCTTTGGTTTTACCCATTACCATACCTTCTGCCATCGCAAAGCTCATGCCTTGCTCAACACGGTTTAATTTAAGTGGCTGAAGTTTTACGTTACGTTTTGCTTGCCAATCTAACTTGCCTGCAATTGCTAATTCAAGTGTTGCTAGGCTTGACTCTAGTAGTTTGTCAGCACTAACTACCGCGTCAAACGCACCTACTTTTAGTGCATCAGCGGCGCGATTTTCTTTACCTGAGGTAATCCAAAGCATGGCGTTATCAGCGCCAATAATGCGTGGTAAGCGCACTGTGCCACCAAAACCAGGCATTATGCCAAGTTTAACTTCTGGTAAGCCCATTTTTGCAGTTTCACTTGCAACACGATAATCGGTAGCAAGTGCCCACTCACACCCGCCACCAAGTGCCAAGCCGTTTATAGCGCTAAGAGTTGGGTATGGTAAGTCTTCGATTGCGTCAAAAACGTCGGTTGCGTTTTTAATCCACGTTACTAATTCTTCTTCTGGTTTAGTAAATGTTGGTAAAAATTCGAAGATATCTGCGCCAATTATAAAGTGGTCTTTATCACTGGTAAAAATCATGCCTTTGATATCAGAATTAGACGCTAATTCTTTTAATGCTGCTGCACAATCTGAAAGAGTTTGCTGAGATAGTGTGTTTACAGAGCCTGCAACACAAAACTTAAACTCGGCGATGTTTTCCTTTAGGAAGCTAACTTCAAAGGAATCGCTTTTATATAACATTATTATTCTCCCTAGTTGACGAACTAAGACTGGTACGATGAGTTTGCATTTCGACCAGTGTGCTTGCTTTAAAATTAAAATGCAACGAAAAATTTAACTCGGTTACAAACGGCTGGTTAAAATATAGCTGGTTTGGTGCTAAGGTGTACTGGAATGTGCGAAAGGTACTCATTAATTATCATGAGTGCGTAAATTAAATGATGTTCATATTTTATTAAAGGCACTCTCATTATTGTTTTAGTGTCCCAATCTGGAAATTATTAACCCTGACAGGTCATTAAACCTAAAGGATATTATGAAAAAAATTTTATTAAGCGCTGTGGCAGCTGCCTTTATTCTTCCTTTTAGTTCTGCCCAAGCGAGTATCGATAATGACGCGTTTTTAGATGCAGAAAAGAAAGTGCGCTATGGAAGTTACCAAGACTTTAAAGAAGCAATAAACGGGTTAGATCATCCGCTAAAGCCGTATGTCGAAAAAACATATTGGCAACGCCATCCTAATATTAAGTATCAAAGCGAAATAGAAAACTACCTAACCATTTATGAACATACCCCGCTTGAGTGGCCGGTACGTAAAGCATGGTTGGAGTATCTTGAAAAAAATAATAAAAAAGCCGCTTATATAAAAAACTACCGAGAAACGTCTAACGCAGCGCTAACATGCACGTTTTTAGATTTTCAACTTGATTTAGGGGCGCCAGAAAAAGCCATTTTTAATCAAGTTACCGATTTATGGACGGTGGGTAAGTCGCAACCAAATGAATGCGACTCGCTATTTTCACAATGGCGCAAAAAAGGCTATTTAAATAATGAGCGTGTATGGAAGCGCATAACGCTTGCAGCGCAGGGCGGTACCCAAAGCTTACTGCCTTATTTAAAAACGTTGTTACCTAAAAACGAGCGTTACTTAGCCGATTTATATTTAAAAGTACGCCGTGACCCAAGTGCTGCAGCGGGGTTATATCGGTATAAAAATAAGTCGGCAAAAGAAGGCGAAATAGCCATTTACGGAGTTAAGCGTCTAATTTGGCGCGATAAAGCGCTGGCTTTAAGGGCCTGGCAAAAGCTAGAAAAAATGTTTAACTACAGCGACGAAGAAAAAGCAGATTTATATTACACGTTTGCTTTATCGCTTGCTTCAAGTGGGCACAAGCAAGCCAGCTTTTGGCTTAATAAAGTGCCAAAAGCGCGGCAAGACAAAAAGTTAATTCAGTGGCAACTTGGTAATATGCTCAAAACCCAAGACTGGGAAGGCATAGCAGCTTTTTTTACGGGTAAAGATAATTTAAGTTTAGGCCAGCAGTATTGGCTGGCTTATAGCTATGCTAAGCGAGGGGAGCAACAAAGAGCAGAAGAAATTTGGGCTAAAGTAGCCACAAATCGCGATTACTATGGTTTTTTAGCGGCGGCACGTTTAGGGCTGCCGGTCGATTTAAACAATCACCCTTTAGAGGTTGACCAAAAACTGGTGGATAAAGTGATGAATGCGCCGGGCTTTAAACGCGCAAAAGCACTTTACGAACTAGAGCGTTTCACCTCAGCACGCCGAGAGTGGAATTACTTAACCAATACCTCTACCGACGAAGAAAAACTGGCGGCCTCAAAAGTAGCAGCGCAAAACAATTGGCACGATAACGTTATATTTACGTTAGCTAAAATAAAAGCGTGGGATTATGTCGAACTGCGTTTTCCGTTTGCATTTCAAGATATTTTTGAACGTTATAGCAAGCGTAACAAAATAGATCCCGCGTGGAGTATTGCCATTGCGCGGCGTGAAAGCTCGTTTGCACCCGATGCACGATCCCACGCTAATGCACGCGGTTTAATGCAGCTGCTACCTAGCACGGCAGAATACGTTAACAAAGCGACGGTATCGAGTACGCGTTTGTATCAACCTAAAACCAATATACGCTTAGGTACTAGTTACTTGCAGTACTTGAAAAAGAAAAACAAAGGTAATGAAATACTCGCTACGGCATCTTATAACGCAGGGTATCATCGTATTAAACGTTGGTTACCTGACGAAGCTATACCCGCAGAGCTATGGGTTGAGCTGATCCCCTATAGAGAAACACGAGATTACGTAAAAAACGTGTTTGCTTATCGCCAAGTTTACCACACCCGAATGGGCCGAGAAGGAAACGTGCTCGCGCCGTTACTCAATATGAAAATGGGTGGGTAAATTATGTAATACTAATAGCCTTAAATATTTAGCAATTCGAGCGTGCTAAATAAAGGGCTAATAACTTAACACGATGGGTATAAGTATTAGGGGGATATTTACATGTTAAATATCCCCCTTTTTTGAGCGCTTTACGTTTAAGTGGTAGACTCAAAGCAAGTTAAATTTAACAGATGGATTAACAATGGATAAATTAGCCGTTTTATATGCAGAGCATATTGCCACATTACAACAACGTACGCGTACAATTTGTGACCGTGAAGGGCTCGAGGGTTTAGTTATTCACTCAGGCCAAGCTAAGCGCCAGTTTTTAGACGACATGTATTACCCATTTAAAGTTAATCCACACTTTAAAGCATGGCTTCCTGTTATTGATAATCCACATTGTTGGATTGTGGTAAATGGGAGCGATAAACCTAAGCTTATTTTTTACCGCCCCGTTGATTTTTGGCACAAAGTGCCCGATGAGCCACGCGATTTTTGGGCTGAGTACTTTGATATAGAATTATTGCTACAGCCTGATCAAGTTGAAAAACTATTACCTTACGATAAGGCTAAGTATGCTTACATGGGCGAATACCTAGAGGTAGCACAAGCGCTAGGTTTTAGTATTATGAATCCAGAGCCAGTACTTAATTATTTTCACTATAACCGCGCCTATAAAACACAGTACGAGCTTGAATGTTTACGCCAAGCTAACCGTATTGCGGTAGATGGGCACAAAGCTGCACGCGATGCCTTTTACAATGGTGGTAGCGAATTTGATATTCAACAAGCGTACCTTATGGCTACACGCCAAAGCGAAAACGAAATGCCGTATGGCAATATAGTTGCGCTTAACGAAAATTGCGCTATTTTGCATTACACGCATTTTGAGCCAACAGCACCACTTACTCATAATTCGTTTTTAATCGATGCTGGCGCAAACTTTAATGGTTATGCCGCAGATATAACCCGTACGTACGATTTTAAAAAGCAGGGTGAATTTGCTGAGCTAGTACAAACAATGACGCAAATACAAATTGAGCTAGGCAACGCCTTAAAGCCAGGCATGTTGTATGGCGATTTACACGTTGATTGTCATAACCGTATTGCCCAAGTACTGAGTGACTTCAATATTGTAAACTTACCTGCCACAGAAATTGTTGAGCGTAAAATTACTTCAACGTTTTTTCCTCATGGTTTGGGCCATCACCTGGGTTTACAGGTGCATGATATGGGCGGTTTTATGCGTGATGATAAAGGCACGCACCAGCCATCGCCTGAAGGGCACCCATTTTTACGCTGCACGCGCTTAATAGAGAAAAACCAAGTGTTTACTATTGAACCAGGGCTTTACTTTATAGACTCGTTATTAGGTGATTTAGCGCAAACCGACAGTAAACAGTTTATTAACTGGGATAAAATCGAGACGTTAAAACCATATGGCGGTATTCGTATTGAAGACAATATTATTGTTCACGAAGACAGCCTAGAAAATATGACTCGAGATTTAGCGCTCGACTAAGCTAATAAAGACGAGTTCGCTAATACGCGCTAAAATACGCGAATACAAAGGGGCCTTTTGGCCCCATTTTTAATTGAGCTTTAATTATGTCTGAATATAAATACCCGGCTGCTGATGTGTTTCATCAAGAAGAAATTAAAAAGAGCACCTTTATTGTGCATATTGCCCACACACCAGACCTTAATGCAGCTAAAGCCTTTATTAAAAGTATTGAAGAAAAGTACCCCGATGCACGTCATAATTGTTGGGCCCACGTAGCGGGTAACCCAGGTGGCAGCCATGTTTATGGTTTTTCTGATGATGGCGAGCCAAATGGCACTGCAGGAAAACCCATGCTTAATGTGCTGGTGGGCTCTGGGCTTGGCGAAATTACTGCAGTAGTTACCCGTTATTTTGGTGGTATAAAGCTTGGTACTGGAGGGTTAGTGCGTGCCTATGGCGGATCGCTAAATAACGCACTTTCGCAGCTAAAAACGGTAACAAAAGTACCAAGTATCGAGATTGTTGGCCAAAGTGAATACAGCATGCAGGGCGCTATAGAGCAGTTGTTAAAAACCAACTATCAAGTACTTAATATAGAAAAACAATTTACTGCTAATATTGAATGGGTTATTACTATTGATAGTCGCCAAGCTAATCAGGCCATTAAAGATATTTTTGATTTAAGCCATGGCGCAGTTGAGTTAACTATCAAAGAGTAAGACAATAACTTATAGCAATCCGCATAATTAAGTGATCTATTTTGAGGATGGATAAACGTGTTGATAGCAAGGCAAAAAATTCGCTATTTAGTTATTCTAAATGAGAATTTTTTAACGCAGATAGCGACACGTTTAGCCCCTGAAAATGATTAAATATTATTGCGGATTGGTATTACACACTTATATTTACTAATAATAAAAGCGATAAGCTACATGCAATTTCGTACCATCATAAAAATCCTTGGCCAACTAGTTGCGCTGTTTAGTATTACCATGGTGCCACCTGCGGTGGTGTCTTTATTTTATAAAGATGGTGGTGGTGTTCCTTTTGTATTAGCGTTTATATTTAGTGTGGTAATTGGTTTAACAGCCTATTACCCAAACAGGCATGAAAACGGCGACTTAAAAGCGCGCGAAGGCTTTTTAATCGTTGTCTTGTTTTGGCTGGTACTAGGGGCGTTTGCATCGTTACCGCTGATTTTTTTACAAGAGCCTAACTTATCTATGGCCGATGCGGTGTTTGAGGCCTTTTCGGGCCTTACAACAACTGGTGCCACTGTACTTACCGGTATTGAATACCTGCCTAAGTCTGTTTTGTTTTATCGCCAGCAATTACAGTGGTTTGGCGGTATGGGTATCATTGTACTTGCTGTTGCTATACTGCCTATGCTTGGGGTCGGTGGTATGCAGTTATACCGAGCTGAGATCCCAGGTCCTGTAAAAGATTCAAAAATGACCCCCCGCATTGCCGATACCGCAAAGCACCTTTGGTACATTTATGTGTCACTAACTATTTCGTGCATGTTGGCCTATTGGGCGGCAGGAATGGAGTGGTTTGATGCCATATGCCATGCGTTTTCTACCGTGGCGATTGGCGGGTTTTCTACTTACGATGCCTCAATAGGGCACTTCGACAGCCCTGTGATTAATTTTATTTGTGTATTCTTTTTAATTATTGCTGCGGTTAACTTTTCGTTGCACTACGCGGCAGTAGCAAGTCGTAATATTCAGGTGTACATTCGCGACCCCGAATTTAAAGTTTTTTTACTGATACAGTTAGCGCTGGTGGTTATTTGTTTTACCGTGCTTTCATCTAACGAAATATTTGCCGATGGCGATGAAACACTCGACCAAGCCTTGTTTCAGGCTGTTTCTATGAGTACCACAGCCGGCTTTGCTACCGACAACTTTTCCACATGGCCGTTGTTTTTGCCTATATTACTTATTTTTTCGAGCTTTATAGGTGGCTGTGCAGGTTCAACCGGTGGTGGTATGAAAGTCGTACGCGTGTTTTTACTATACCTACAAGGCATACGTGAGCTTAACCGCTTAGTGCACCCACGCGCTATATACTCTATTAAGCTGGGTCGTAAAGCCTTACCCGATAAAGTAGTCGAAGCCGTATGGGGGTTTTTCTCAGCGTATGCATTGGTGTTTATTATTATAATGCTGGCGCTAATGGGAACCGGTATGGACAACATTACCGCGTTCTCGGCTACAGCGGCGTGTTTAAATAATTTAGGCCCGGGCTTAGGTGATGTTGCATCGCACTATGGGGCAGTGAGCGATGGTGCTAAATGGCTATTAACGATTGCCATGGTATTTGGTCGCTTAGAAATATTTACCTTACTCGTGCTATTTACGCCGACCTTTTGGCGTGGGTAATAATATATAAATGATGCTTAGGAACAGGCATGCCACATTCTAATTTAGATAAATTACACCAGTTAACAACAGGGCGAGTAGTCGACTTGGAAATTGTTACGCCTACTAGTAGTAAACGTGTAAAAACAGAGTTTATTGGTTTGCTAGAAAACAAGTTTATTATTTTAAATTACCCAAGTTCAAAACGATTACCTGCTGCTAATGATTATTTGCGTGACGGTGTAATGGTCGTAGTAAGAGCGGTTATTGAAGGCAGTGGCGGGCAAGTAATAGCATTTAGGCAGCAGGTGATGTCGATAGCTTCACATCCTACTAGGCTCATTTTTATTAATTACCCTACACAAGTTCAGTTATTTGCTTTGCGCGCGCAAACACGCATACCGACCTTATTACCTGCAAAATTAACGCTCAGTGACGATAGAGTACTTGAAGGGGTGATTAAAGATATTTCGCTTACCGGGGTGATGTTTGATGTACGCGGCGATCAAAGCGACGAAAATATAAAAGATATGCAATGTACGGTGACGGTTGATACCAACAATAAAGCATTTACTGGCGAAATATGCAGTGTAAAACCGCACGCCGCGGGGGTTAATTGCGGTATTAAGCTTTTAGCCAGTGAAGAGGAAATGAAGGCGTTTATGAAAGAGCATTTTATTGATCCCGCTATACTCGAGCTGCCATTAGATTAAGCGGTTTCGCTTAATAGCAACAAATGGTCGTTTTTTACTTTAATGACCATAAAATTTTTAAAAAAACACAAAAATTAATTTTTTATTACTATAAAATCAATCATATAGCTGTCTTTTACTAGTAAGCTAATTTTATATTTTAGCTCCCCTTACACCTAAATTTTAGCCTCCTTTCTTGAAAACTTATCACTGTTGCAATTTAAGCTAAAAATTGTAGCTTTTTTATTATGTGTAAGTTATTGAATTAATTGCACTTATAAAATAAGTAATTCTTCTTGTTGCTAGTTTGCAACAAAAAAATCGCCTCAATTTATTAAAAATCGCTAAAACCTATTTTAACTATATGAAAAATATAATGTTTTAAAAACTGGCATTTAAGTTGTAATAGTCTGGTTGTACTGAACAAACGTGATTTAAAGTAAACCACTTAATCGCACACATATACTTGAAGGAATTATATTATGAAAAGCATTAATAAAACTTTAGCACTTATCGCCCTAGCTTCATCATCAGCAGCATTTGCAGCAACCGATTTTGATACGTTAGATGTAGATGGCAGCGGCACAATCAGCAAATCAGAAGCATCTATTGATGCAAAACTGATGAGTATGTTCTCAGAATTAGATACTGACCAAAATGGTGAGTTATCAAAAGAAGAATTTTCAAAAGCTTAATATGTGATAACAATCCTGAGTTGCCAATGACAACCTAAGTAGGCAAGGGAGCTTACGAAAAAGGATAACAAGGATGTGAAAATCATTAATTTAAAAATATGACTTATTAAACTTAAGTAACTTGTATATTGAAGGATTAAATTATGAAGCATTTAAATAAAGCGCTGGCACTAATAGCAATTGCCTCTTCTTCAGCTGCAATTGCAGCAACAGATTTTGATACGTTAGACGTAGATGGCAATGGTGCAATCAGCCAAGCTGAAGCATCGGTTGATGCGGATTTAATGGCTGAATTTGTTGAACTAGATACCGATGGAAATGGTGAGCTTTCAAAACAAGAGTTCTCTAAGTACTAATCTTTAATTTGTATAAATACTTGATAATGTAAATTGTCAAAAGCACTTTTAGTTAATTTTTTAAACTCATGGATCTCAGAAAAGGATTTCCTCTTAATTAGGACACAATTATGAAAACATTCAATACAGCCCTTGCCGTTATCGCATTAGCTTCTTCATCAGTGGCGTATGCTGCAGTCGATTTTGCCTCGTTTGATGCCGACGGTGATGGTGCAATTTCAAAGCAAGAAGCGCAGGTAAATTCACAGCTAGTGAAAATTTTTGACCAGTTAGACACTGACGGTAATGGTGAAATTTCTGAGCAAGAATTTTCAAAAGTACAGTAAGTCTTAGTTGCTGAGCAAGGAAGCTTAGTAAGCAAAAAAACATACTCCACTAAAGCCGCCTTAGTCAGCGGCTTTTTTGTGTTTAACTATAAAAATATAGCACTCACTTGGAATAGCTTTTCGACTACATTGATGTGCTTTTTATCAATTAAAAACATAATAACGTGATCGCCAGACATAATAACAGTGTCGTCGTGGGCTATTAGTACGTCGTCATTGCGTACAATAGCGCCAATTGTTGTACCTGCAGGTAGCTTGATATCGGCGATAGCACGACCAACTACTTTTGATGTGTTTTCATCGCCATGGGCCACGGCTTCAATAGCCTCTGCTGCCCCTTTACGTAACGAGTACACGTTAACAATATCGCCACGGCGCACGTGCGTTAGCAGCGCTGAAATAGTTGCTTGTTGTGGTGATATAGCAATATCTATTTCACCTCCTTGCACTAAATCAACATATGCCCCACGCTGTATAAGCACCATGGTTTTTTGTGCGCCCATGCGTTTTGCAAGCATGGCCGACATTATATTTGCTTCATCGTCGTTGGTTACGGCAATAAATACATCAACTTGCTCTATGTGCTCTTCTGAAAGTAACTCTTGGTCTGAGGCGTCACCACAAAACACAACGGTGTTATCGAGCATTTCAGAAAGTTGTTCTGCACGCTCTTTACTACGCTCTAGTAACTTAACGCTGTGGTTTTTTTCGAGTGAACGAGCAAGGCCTGCACCAATGTTACCGCCACCAGCTATCATAATTTTTTTGTAGGAACGTTCAAGCTTTTGCAGCTCATTCATAACGGCACGAATATGTTTAGTGGCAGCAATGAAAAATACCTCATCGTCCGCTTCGATTACTGTGGTCCCTTGTGGTTTTATGGCTTTACCTTGGCGGTAAATCGCTGCTACGCGAGTTTCTACATTCGGAATATGTTCTTTTAAAGCAGAAAGCGCATAACCGACTAATAAGCCGCCATAGTAGGCTTTTACTGCTACAAGTGAGAGCATACCATCGGCAAATTGCAGTACTTGCAGTGCGCCTGGGTAATCTATTAAACGGCGAATATATTTGGTAACAAGCGCTTCGGGGGCAATATAATGATCAACCGGAAGGTCGTCGTTATGAAATAGTTTTTCGCGGTATTTTAAATATTGCTCTGATCGGATACGGGCTATTTTAGTTGGCGTATTAAAAATACTATACGCAACTTGGCACGCCACCATATTGACTTCATCTGAGCTGGTTACTGCAATAATCATGTCGGCGTCTTCAGCACCCGCACGTCGCAGTACGTCTGGGTGTGCACTGTGACCAGCAACCCCTTGTAAGTCGTACTTATCTTGCAGCTCTCGTAAGCGGTTGCCATCTATATCAACAACGGTTATTTCGTTTTGTTCGCCAACTAAGTTTTCAGCAAGCGTACCACCGACTTGTCCGGCACCGAGTATGATTATTTTCATTATTTACCCGAATTACTGTTTAATTAAAAAATAGCCATTTACTGTTTAATAAATGGCTATTGAGTGTACGGCTATTAGGCTTTTTTAACTAGCTTAGCGTAATAAAATCCGTCGCTTTCACCTGGTAGTAATTGTAAACCAGGGTTGATAACCGTGTCGTTGTCGTGCAGTGGTATATGCTCAACGTCACTATTATTAGCTAAAAATTTAGCGACTTGCTGTTGGTTCTCTTGCGGCAGTACCGAACAGGTTGCGTATATCATAGTGCCACCTGGCTTGAGTAGCGGCCAAATGCTATTGAGTATATCGCTTTGTAGTTTAGCTAAATCTTCAATGTCTGATGCGCGGCGAAGCCATTTTATATCTGGGTGGCGGCGTATAACACCGGTTGCCGAACACGGCACATCCAATAAAATACGGTCAAACTGTTGATCGTCCCACCATGTGTGCGGCTGCGAGGCGTCTGCACATTGTAGGTCTGCGCCTAAGCCGATACGGGTCAAATTTTGTTTAACACGCTCTAGACGAGTGGCGTCACTATCAAGTGCTAATACTTCTGCATCGGCAAGCTCTAATATATGACATGTTTTACCGCCAGGTGCTGCACAGGCATCTAAAATGTATTCATCAGCTTGAGGGGCCAAAAAACGTGCGGCTAATTGCGCTGCAGCATCTTGCACCGAGCAGGCGCCCACATCAAATTCTGGCAATGAGAATACATCACGTGGCTTAGCTAGTTTAATACCATCAACAAACTCTGGATTTAATGTGTGTTCAATATCGTTAGCCGTTAACATTTCGCTGTATTGTTGCGTGCTGTATTGGGCTTGATTAACACGTAACCACATAGGAGCTTGTTGTTGGTTTTCTTCAAGAAGCGCTTCCCAGTTGTCTGGGTAGGCAGCTTGCACTTGCTTAATAAACCAGTTTGGATGGTTATATAAACACACTGGTATTTGCTTGGCTTTTTCTTCCAGCTCGCTTTGTTGGCGCTGAAAACTACGCAAAATAGCGTTGATTAAGCCTTTTAAACCTAATGCACGCATTTGGCCTAGTGCATTAACGGTTTCTGAAATAGCGGCATGCGGTGGCACGCGCATATGCTGCAGCTGATAAATACCTACATACAACAAAAACTGAAAAATACGGCGTTTACCCTTAAGTGGCTGCTCTACTAAATGTTGGCAGTAGTTTTCAAGGCTAGGTAGGTAGCGTAATACGCCATAACAAATTTGCTGTAATAGTGCTTTGTCTTTCGGGGGCAGCCCTTGACTGGCAAATGGCAGTTCTTGATTTAGCGATGCGCCTTTATCAACCACGTTATATAAAGTTTCTGCGGCAAGCGCACGTACGTTTTGAACATTACTCATTGTTTTCGCCTAATACGGTGCCTGGAGTTACCCAGTCACTACGACCATTTAAAAAGTCGCTAATTGCCATTGGTTTTTTTCCTTGTGGTTGCAGCTGTGTAATACACAATGCCTGCTTACCACATGCCACTACAATGCCGTTTTTATCGCTTGATAAAACTTCGCCGGCACTGCCTGTTTGTTCAACGACTGAAGCTTGGTAAATTTTTACGCTTTGCTCACCCATTTGAGTAAAGCACACAGGCCATGGATTGAACGCACGAATATTACGCTCAATTTGAACGGCATCCATTGTCCAATCAATATTTGCTTCCTCTTTTGAAAGCTTTTTAGCGTAATTTGCCTGCTCGTCGTTTTGTGGCTCAGCAGTAAGTTCGCCATTGGCTAACTTATTAACGGTTTGAATAAGCGCTCCGGGACCAAGTTCAGCTAGTTTAGTGTATAAGCTGGCACTGGTTTCATCTGCAGCAATAGGGCAGCGGCTAATATGTAACATGTCGCCGGTATCAAGCCCTTCATCCATTTGCATTATGGTTACACCGGTTTCTTCATCGCCAGCCCAAATTGCCCGCTGTATTGGCGCAGCACCGCGCCAGCGCGGTAAAATAGAGCCATGCACATTTAAACACCCTAAGCGTGGCGCCTCCAAAATGGCTTTGGGTAAAATTAAGCCATAAGCCACCACAATCATGATATCGGCATTTAAGCTTTTAAGCTCTGTTAGGGCCTCTTCATTTTTTAATGATTGTGGCTGAAAAACAGGTAGTTCATGTTCAAGCGCAAGCGCTTTTACTTCACTGGCTTTTAGCTTTCTACCCCGCCCAGCAGGACGGTCTGGTTGGCTGTAAACACCAACAATTTGGTGTTCGCTTTGAATTAACGCTTGTAGGTGACGAGCGGCAAAGTCCGGCGTACCGGCAAATATAATGCGTAGTGGTTTTGTCACTGAGTTTTCCTAAGGTGCTTATTACTTCGCGGCAAATTTAGCTTCTTTTTCAAGCTTTTTGCGAATACGTTGACGCTTTAATGGCGATAGGTAATCAATAAATAGTTTACCTTGTAAGTGATCGAGTTCGTGTTGAATACAAATAGCTAATAACTCATCTGCATCTAGTACAAATTCTTCACCGTTTTCGTTAAGAGCAGCAACGGTTACGGTTTCAGCACGGTCTACTTTTGCGTAAGAGTTAGGCACTGATAAACAGCCTTCTTCGCTAATTGTTGAACCATCTTTTTTAATAATTTGTGGGTTAATTAAAACCAGTGGTTCGTCGCGTTCTTCTGATACGTCGATCACCACAATACGTTGATGAATATCAACCTGTGTAGCAGCTAGCCCAATGCCGTTTTCATCGTACATTGTCTCTAGCATGTCTTTTACTATTTGGCGAACGTTGTCATCAACCTGTGCAACTTCTTTTGCTACCGTACGTAAACGCTCATCTGGAAATCTTAAAACTTCTAACCTAGCCATAGTTACCTTTTTACACTTGTGCTTAATTTAGGGTATTGTATGCTCTTATTTTAGCCATTCGCGTTCCCCTTTAACAGGTTTTGGTCAATAATAATGAAAAAACAATACAAGGAAGCCCAATGAAATCCCAATTGGCTGCAATTATGTTTGCACTAAGCACTGCCTTTCCAGCAGTTGCTGATGTTTTACAAATAAAAAAAGATGCTCCAAAACAATATGTTGTAAAAAAAGGCGATACCCTTTGGGATATTTCCGGCATTTATCTAGAAGAGCCATGGCTGTGGCCAGAGCTTTGGCAAATGAACCCGCAAATAGATAACCCGCACCTGATTTATCCAGGCGATGCACTCGCGTTAGTGTATGACGCCGACGGTAACCCGCGTTTAGTCATTAATAAAGCGTACAGAAAATTATCGCCACAGGGGCGTATTACACCAAAAGGTAATAACGCCATTACCACTTTGCCACTTGAAATAATTAAACCTTATTTAAGTTATGAGCAAGCGATTAACAGCGATGACATAGATGATAAGCCGTATATTTTAGGGGCAAACGAAAATACTAAAACGCAAACGTTAGGTCATATTTTATACGCCAAGGGCGATTTAAAAGTGCATAAAGCGTATGCTATTTATCACAAAGGCGAACCTTACATCGATACCCAAACTGGTGAAGAGCTAGCTACTCGCGCTACGTATGTAGGCATGGCTCGTGCATTTAGAACGGGCGATGAAAGCAATGGGGTTCCGTCCTCTTTACGTGTTGAGTCAGTAAAGCAAGAGATTCAACAAGGTGATTTTTTACTTCCCGCAATGCAAGGACAAATGTTACCAGCGTACTTTAATATGCATCGTCCACAGCAAAGTGTATCAGGGCGTGTTATTGCATCTCCACGCCAAGTAAGAGAATTCAGCACAATGGATGTAGTGGTGCTAAACTTAGGTGCTGAGCAACAAATAGAAGTTGGTCATATCCTCGATTTAGAACGCCAATCACCCACTGTTATTGATGGCCCGCGAGGACCGCGTTATCCAGAGGATTCGAGCAAGTTTGAAAAGCTTTTATCTGATGCGGGTGAATTTTTTGGTAGCGAGCCAAATGAAGACACCACAACATGGACAATGCCATACGAAAAAGTGGGTGAGTTAATAGTATTTAAAGTGTATGACAAAGTAAGTTATGCATTAATAACAAAAAATCAGCACCCAATTCGCGTTGGAGATAGTGTAGTAATTCATTAAGTTGTAGCGAGTCGGTGCTCTAGGAGAGAGCATGGATCAGTCATCTGGCAAGCTAGCCCACTGGCTTGCCTTTTATATGTGTAAAGGCTTAGGTATTAAAACACTGCTAGCCTTATCACATACTCACCCCCTCGAATCATTATTTGATTTAAACCAAAGTGAATTACAACAGCTTGGCCTAACCCAAAACCAAGCCTGCAACTTACTCAATACAAACTGGCAGCAAGTAAACCATTACGAGCAACAAATTCAGCAGCTGAACATTACGGTAGTATGTATTTTTGATGCGCTTTACCCCGCTGAATTAAAACACATAGCCAGTGCCCCTTTATTACTATTTTGCAAAGGCGATATAGCGCTATTATCTAGTCCTCAAGTGGCCATAGTTGGTAGTAGAAACGCAACACCTACGGGGCTTGAAATAGCTTCGGAGCTTGCATATCAGCTTACTTTAGCCGGTATTACTGTTACCTCGGGCATGGCGCGGGGAATTGATGGTGCCGCGCACAAAGGGGCATTAGCCAATAATGGCAATACAATTGGTGTATTAGGGACTGGGGTTGATATTTACTACCCCAAACGCCATAAATTATTAACAGACCAAGTATTAGAGCATGGCTTATTAATCAGTGAGTTTTTACCGGGGACCGCTGCTAATGCGCATAACTTTCCGCGCAGAAACCGTATTATATCGGGGTTGTCTTTAGGCGTGGTTATTGTAGAGGCTGAAATCAAAAGCGGTTCATTAATTACGGTGCGTTACGCTATTGAGCAAAATAAAGAGGTCTTTGCTGTGCCGGGCTCTATTAAAAACCCTTTATCGCAAGCGAGTCATTTTTTAATAAAGCAGGGCGCTAAGTTAGTCGAAAATGTAACAGATATTTTAGATGAGGTGAGCTTTTCTTACCAAAGCGGTCTATATAATAAAGAGGAACCTGTAAGTAAACAGCCGCAATGTGAGGTGTTAAATAGTATAGGGTATGAGGTGACGAGTGTTGATGAAATTGTAAATCGCACTAAGTGGCCAATCGATAAAGTGTTGGCAAGGTTACTCGATTTAGAATTAGACGATGAAATAGAGCGAGTATTAGACGGGTATATAAAGCTAAGCACAGGAAGGTAATATGTTTGATATTCTCATGTATCTTTTTGAAAACTACATTCACAGTGAAGCTGATATTTATATTGAAGAAAACGAGCTTACCGATGAATTACTTCGCGCGGGTTTTAATAAGACCGAAATTTATAAAGCGTTAAATTGGCTTGAGCAATTGGCTGATTTACAACGCAGCGATGAGTCGCCTTACCTAATTACAAAGCCACACCAAGCAATGCGCATATTTACCGATAGCGAATGCAAAATGTTAAACGTTGAATGCCGTGGTTTTTTAATGTTTTTAGAACAAATAAGGGTGGTTAACAGTGTAACCCGTGAAATGGTCATGGACCGGCTTGCCGCATTAGATAAACTTTATATTTCGCTTGATGACTTAAAGTGGGTGGTGCTTATGGTGTTATTTAACGTACCAGGCTCAGAAGAGGCTTACGAGCAAATGGAAGACCTCATATTTGACGAACCCACCGAACTTCTACATTAAAATTGTATGCCAAACCACTTAAACATATATGCACAGCTTGTATCTTTAAGTGGTTTGGGTATATTAGGCGAAAATTCAGCAACCCATTAGGAACCTCATGAGTAAAATCGACCATTCGCTTTTCTCGGCGGATAAACACGCCTTAGAAAAAGAATACGAAGTCTGCCCACAATGTGGTTCTGAATTAGTGATCCGTAACTCTAAAACAGGCCCGTTTTTGGGTTGTGCGAGTTACCCTAAATGCGATTTTATTCGTCCATTAGCGCATTACGACAGCAACGAAATTAAAGTTCTTGAAGATTCAGCCTGCCCACAGTGCACAAAACCGCTGGTGGTTAAAAACGGCCGTTATGGCATGTTTATTGGTTGTACAGGGTACCCTGAGTGTCATTACATCGCCCACGATGATGAGCCGAATAATAACGATGAAGTATTACCTAGCTGCCCTAAATGCAAAAAAGGGCAGCTTGTTGCACGCAGCAATAAATTTGGTAAAACGTTTTACTCATGCGACTGTTACCCGAGTTGTAAATACACTCTAAATAACAAACCCATAGCCAAGCCATGCCCTAAGTGCGATTGGCCGCTTGTTATTGAGAAAAAAATGGCCAATGGTATTGTGCTACAGTGCCCACAAAAAAGTTGCCTGCAAAAACTTACCACTACTGATTAATATAAATTTCTGGAGCATATTTTGTCAGACCTTTCTACATTGCCTACGGCTATATCTTGCTTAGAGCAAGGCGACGTTATTTTATATCCTACTGAAGCCGTTTATGGCTTAGGGTGTGATCCAGATAATCAGCAAGCTGTTGAGAAATTGCTAGAAATAAAACAGCGTCCCGTTGAAAAGGGCCTTATTCTAATCGCTGATAACTACGGTCAGTTATTAAAGTATGTTGACGATGTAAAGCTACCAATGGATAAGCGTGCTGATATTTTTTCTAGTTGGCCTGGTGCTATTACTTGGGTCATGCCTGCTGCTAAAAATACGCCTAAATGGTTAACAGGCCAGTTTGATACTATTGCTGTACGAGTAACAAATCATCCAAGTGTTAAGCGCTTATGCCAGAAATTAGGTAAGCCGCTGGTTTCTACTAGTGCTAATTTAACTGGTCAGCCCACGGTAACTAGTATTGAACAGGCGAAGCAGCAATTTGCAGAGCAAGTTGGCTTTTATGTTGACGAGCCGTTAGGCGGGAACACGCAACCCAGTACAATAAAAGATGCCATGACCGGCAAAGTGTTTAGAGGTTAATATGCAAAGCGAATTATTAGAACAAGTAAAAGCCTACTTTATGGCTTTGCAAGACACTATTTGCCAAGGCTTAGAGAAGGCTGATGGCAGTGCAAAGTTTGTAGAAGACAGTTGGCAGCGCGCTGAAGGTGGCGGTGGTCGTACCCGAGTGACCACTAACGGCAATGTAATAGAGCAAGGCGGCGTAAACTACTCGCATGTGTTTGGTGCATCTATGCCGGGCTCTGCGACCGCTCATAGGCCAGAGCTTGCAGGGCGAAGCTTTCATGCATGTGGTGTTTCATTAGTTATTCATCCAAAAAACCCACATGTTCCTACAAGTCATGCCAATGTACGCTTTTTTATAGCCGAAAAAGAAGGCGAAGAGCCTATTTGGTGGTTTGGCGGCGGGTTTGACTTAACGCCGTTTTACCCCGTTTTTGAAGATGTACAACACTGGCACCAAGTCGCACACGACATTTGTGCACCTTTTGGTGAACAAGTGTATCCAAAGTACAAAACCTGGTGCGATGAATATTTTTATCTAAAACACCGCGACGAAACACGCGGTGTGGGTGGCTTATTTTTTGATGACTTAAACGAGTTAGGATTTGAGCAGAGCTTTGCATTTATGCAGTCGGTTGGTAATGGCTTTTTAGATGCCTACTTACCTATTATTGAGCGCCGTAAAAATGATGAATTTACACAGCAACAACGCGACTTTCAATTGTATCGCCGCGGTCGTTACGTAGAGTTTAACCTTGTGTGGGATAGAGGCACTTTATTTGGCTTGCAAAGCGGTGGGCGCACAGAGTCTATATTGATGTCGATGCCGCCACTGGCGCGTTGGGAATACAACTATAAGCCCGCGCCCGACAGCGCAGAGGCTAATTTGTATCAATACTATTTACGTCCACAAGAGTGGCTAAGTACTAAACAGACTGATTTAATAGCCAGAGAGTGGCAATTGTAAATAATAAAATGAGTTAAAAAAGGCGCATATCAGCGCCTTTTTGCTAAGCAGTTAATAATTAGTGCTCATTAATCATATGCGTGGCAAGTTGTCCAAAAGATTGCTTTAACCCTTCACGCAGTAGGGGGTTGTCTACTTCTATATCGAGGGTTTTATTCATACAATACATCCACTGATCGCGCAGGTCTTTATTTATAGCAAACGGCATATGGCGCTTGCGCAGCATAGGTTGCCCATGCTTTTCAGTAAATAGGTTAGGCCCGCCTAACCAACCCGATAAAAATTCAAAAAACACTTGGCGAATTCTATCTAATGGCAGAGGATGCATATCATATAATGGTTTGGCGTATTCATCGCTGGCCATTATGTCGTAGAATCTATTAGCAATAGCACGGGTACCTGCTTCTCCACCAATTATTTCATACGGTGTTTTCTCAGGAGTGGGCGCTGGTTGCTCAGGGGCTGGTTTAGATTTTGAAAAAAGTCGTTTAATCATATTACTTATCATCGTTAATAGGCAGTATATAGCTGCAAAGAGGTTGTTTTAAAATGGACAAATATGCGGTTTTTGGAAATCCAATCAAACATTCAAAATCCCCCGCGATACATAAACAATTTGCTGTATCTTTGGGTGAGCAAATCGACTACCGCGCAATATTAGCACCTATCGATGACTTTGAAAAAATAGTAACTGCCTTTTTTGAGCAAGGCGGGGTAGGCGCAAATGTAACTATGCCATTTAAAGAGCAAGCGTATGCCATGGCTGATGAACTCACCCCGCTTGCTAAAATTGTTGGTGCCGTTAATACACTTAAAAAACGCAAAGATGGCACGTTATTAGGCGATAACACCGATGGCGTAGGCTTTGTAAACGATTTACTTGCCAATGAAGTGATAATTACTAATAAGCGTATTTTGATTATTGGTGCGGGTGGCGCAGCAAGAGGGGTAATATTACCTTTACTTGAACACAACCCTTCAGAAATCATTATTGTTAATCGTACGGTAAAAAAAGCGCAAGACTTAGCTTTGCTATTTGCTGAATATGGAAAAGTTTCAGGCTATGGATTTGATGATTTGCCAGTAAGCGATTACTCACTAATCGTAAACTCTACATCAAGCAGTATGAATAACGAACTTCCGGCGCTTGATAAAAAGCACTTAAATCGCTGTGATGTAGCTTATGATATGTTTTACTCCCAGCAAAATACCGTGTTTATGAACTGGGTTGCACAGCATAATACAAATACTAAGCTGTTAGATGGTAGTGGTATGTTGGTAGGTCAAGCCGCACAGGCATTTTTTGTATGGCGTAATAAAATGCCAGCCATACTTCCTGTTGTTAAAGCACTTAAACAAGGCATGCTTAAATGAATCAAGCCATACAGTTTATAGATAGACTTGAGTTTAGAGAACCTTCCCACCAATTAGTCTTTTATGCACAAGTAACAGGAATGCTGGTGGAGTGTATTATAGATTTACGAAAGCTAGGGCTTCAAGATGAAAGCCACGCAACGCAGCATTTTGATAAGTACCGATTTGATTATGAAGAATGTGCCGAGCAACTTATAGAAGATGAAAGTTATAACTCGGCAGGCCAGATAGAAGTGAATCTAGCCGATCTCAGCTAGATACTCGTCTTTTAATTGCACATAGTTATCTGCCGATACTTTTAAAAAAGCAAGCTCTTGCTCTGTTAATGGGCGAGCTTGTTTAACTGGACTACCAACATATAAATAACCAGACTCCAATCGTTTATTTGGCGGTACTAATGAACCCCCACCAATGATAACGTCGTCCTCTACTATTACATTATCCATTACAATAGCACCCATACCGACAAGTATACGGTTTCCAAGTGTACATCCGTGCAGCATAACCTTGTGTCCTACTGTCACATCATCACCAATAATAAGTGGGTAACCATCTGGGTTGTTTTTAGTGGCGCGCGATAAATGAAGAACACTACCATCTTGTATATTGGTACGTTCACCAATACGTATATAGTTAACATCACCTCGTGCTGCTACTAGAGGCCACACACTAGAGTTGTCACCAATAGTAATATCGCCTACCAAAACAGACGATTCATCAACATAAACAGACGAATTGAAAGAGGGAGTTATACCTTTATAAGAACGGATAGCCATGTATATACCTTTTAAATACCAGTTATAGTTGTTTGAGTGTAACAGCAACACTTAAATAGTGGCCAGAAAAGGCCTGTTTTGGTTATAAAACTACCTGTTATAGAAGGTTTAGTTTATATATTGACCGAACAGTGCTTTTTTTTAGTTTTTCTTTAAAAAAGTGCTTGCGTAAAAATCTGTTCTCCCTATAATGCGACCCCACTGAGACGGGGTACGGCGACGCGCAGCGGACAACGCATGGCGAGGCACAACGGCTCAGAGAGTTAAGTAAAACTTAGGTTTTAAATCATCGCAAGAAAGTTTAAAATTAAGTGTTGACTCGAAAAATAAAGGATG
>NZ_LKDU01000026.1:0-68446 GCF_001401855.1 Pseudoalteromonas sp. P1-7a
ATGTCTTCTCATTTGCTCCTCATTTGTTTCTCTTTGTGGATTATTTCTTAATTTAAAAAGCTGCGCTTTTCACGTGAGCAAGCTCTACGCCTACCACCAAGGTGTAGGTATGGGTTTTACTTTTAGACGCCAAGCTTGCTTGCGTGACGGGCAAAGCCCGTAAAGTGATTTATTCACAAAGAGGGTAAGAGACGCTGCGCTTTCAGAGGAATTGTTAAAGCTAAAAAGATTATTGCTTTTATGTCTTCTCATTCGCCTCTCTTTGTGCAGAATTTTTGGCTTTTCTATAGTAATGAAGTTATATAAAACAAAAAACGCGATACTTTATTGCTAAAGCATCGCGTTTTAAAAGTGCTCTACACAAATTTAAATTACATGCTTTGTGCGTAATTATATAAAGCCTTTAAAATGGTCAGGTTCTTTTCGCTGTCGTCGTGCTCATGGGCCAAGTTTTCAAGGGTGATCATAAAATCTTGTGCACTGATAGAAGGTTGATCTTCTCCGTGCATTAGCTTGTTTTGACAATACTGACGCCATTGGTCAAGTTCTTGTTGGTTTAGTGTTTCTGGCCAGTTTCGTGCACGGTATCTAAATAGTAATGTATTGAACTTTTTATCTTCAAAATCTAAATTTAAGCCAGCGAGTTCCTCTGGTTTAGCATCACGTATAATCGCAAATTTAGCTTTGTCGGCATGGCTGGTAAAGCCATCGTAAAGTAGGTAATCAACGTTAGTGGTGGCACTGTAATCGCCTTTTTCGTTAAACACTTCAGTTACTTTATCGCGAAGTTCAGTATTGGCTTTTAAAATAGCTAAATTAGCGAGGCATTGCTCGCGGTCAATGCCTAAACGGGCGGCGTTTTCAGGCAATAATGTTTTAGCAGGCGCTAAAATAGGGCACTTGTTTAAATGCACCAGTTTTAAACCAACAGGTAAATCACCCTCGGCTAAATCAATACGTTTTGTATATAAACGGGTGCGTAACTCTTCTACATTTAAATCAATGAGTACTTGCGGGCTTTGGGTTAAATCAAAACAAATAACCGCGTTTTTATTTACCGGGTGAAAGCTCATAGGCGCAACCCATGTGGTACAGCCTTGTGTGGCTGGAATGCGTGACGAGGTATGTACCAGCGGCGTCATATTAAATACATCTACTAACTCACCGAGCGCTTTTTTATTACGCAGCCCAAAAAAGAAGTTATAAAGCTTTGGCTGTTTTTCTTTTATTAGTTTAGCCAGTGCAATAGTGGCGGTTACATCGCTTAGCGCATCGTGCGCAGCAGCGTGTTCAATACCATTCGCTACCGTTAAATGCTCAAGCTTAAAGCTTGGGCTACCGTCTTCTTTTAGTGGCCATTCAATACCCTCAGGGCGAAGCGCATAGCAAGCACGTACTAAATCAATAATATCCCAGCGGCTATTATTGTTTTTATATTCACGCTCGTACGGGTCGTAAAAGTTGCGATAAAAGCTATAACGGCTAACTTCGTCGTCAAAGCGAATACTGTTATAACCAGCCACACAGGTGTTTGGCACACTAAATTCGGCATGAATTTTTGCAATAAACTCAGCCTCAACTAAGCCTTTTTTCATCGCCACTTGTGGTGTGATACCCGTAATTAAACACGCCTCAGGGTGGGGCAAGTAATCCGCTTGCGGCTTACAATATTCAATAAGCGGCTCGCCAATTATATTTAAATCAAGATCGGTACGAATACCCGCAAACTGGCTCGGCTTATCCTTTTGAGGGCTTGCTCCCCATGTCTCATAATCGTGCCAGTAGATTGTTGCTTGATTTTGCTCTTGATATGCCATGGTAAAACCCTGAATAGTTAACTTAAATACGCCTAAATACGCGCCAAGTTACTAAAATAATGAATTATTTAGATTATGGCATATGGGCGAGGGAGTTTATAGGTTTGCGATTGATAAGGGAGTTAAATTAGGTGGTGTTTACTAATTATAGTTAATGCACTTGCTATGAATTGCTTACTAGTTTGGCATTAGACTAAAGTCTATAAGTTAATTTTCTTCACTTATTGGTTTTGTTTTAATCGTTTGTCGTTTTTATTGTAATTCTCTAAAGTTCAGTTGTCGGCAACAAGCACGACTAACTCAACAGGAATATAATCATGAAAAGCTCACTTATCAAAACCATCGCTCTTGGCTCTTTATTAACTTGCTCAGCTGCTGTAATGGCTGATACAAGTGACTACAAATTAATGGTTATCGAACAAGCCACTGCACCACAGCCACTTGAGCAGTCATTTAACAGCTGTGCTCTTAATGTTAAATCTAAGAATTATGCTGAGGCTGAAGCAATTTGTACAAAAGCAATTGCACTATTAAAAGATGCAGATGGCCCTAAATTTAAAGTACGCCAACTTACGTCATTCGCGTTAAGTAACCGAGGGGTTGCGCGCTTAAAATCAAATAATGACACAGCAGCTATTGCTGATTTGTACGAGGCAGCGCAAATGTCTAACAGTACAATGGTATCTCATAATTTAACACTTGCTAAAGAAGAGCTTGCACTATAAAAAAGTGCTAAACATGCTTTAATTAAGCCAGTGTATAAAAAGCCCATGTTAAGTTTGTACTTAACATGGGCTTTTTACGTTACGGGGCTTAAAAGGGCAATGTAAAAAGTGAACACTAGTTGGTTTATACATATAAGAGAGTAAGACTATGGATGTCACGAGTACGTTGAGTATATTTGAAATCAGCGCGATTTTTTTAACAATAACCGCATTACTTGCTTATATTAATAACCGGTTTATTGGCTTGCCAACCACCATTGGAGTGATGGTTATCTCGCTTTTGGTATCTATTGCTGCGATATTTTTGGGCTTTTTAGGGTTTGATAAACTTATTGATTACGAAGTAAGCCTACTTGATCAACTCAATTTTACTCACGTTTTGCTCGATGGCATGCTCTCCATGCTGCTTTTTGCAGGGGCGCTGCACGTAAATGTAAGTGACTTAAGGCGTTATAAATTACCCATAGGTATTTTAGCGTGTGCCGGTACGCTAATTTCGACAGTTATTATTGCTGCTGCGTTATACATTGTGGTGCCTTTATTAGGGTTTAACCTATCGTTTATATGGTGTTTATTATTTGGTGCGTTGATTTCGCCAACAGATCCCATCGCAGTAATGGGGATTTTACGCTCTGCGGGCGCCCCTAAAAGTATTGAAACTGTTATAGCGGGGGAGTCGTTATTTAATGATGGTATAGGCGTGGTCGTGTTTGCGCTTTTATTAGGCATTTTAACCAGTGGTGAAATACCTACTACTTATTCTGTTGCTCATACGCTCGCTGTTGAGGCAGGCGGCGGTATTGCATTTGGTTTAGTATTAGGGGGCGCTTTAAATTATTTATTAAAGGCGATAGATAGCTACCAAGAAGAAGTATTACTTACGCTCGCGGGTGTTATAGGCGGTTATGCATTGGCGAGCCACTGGCACTTATCGGGGCCACTTGCAATGGTTATGGTGGGGTTAATGGTGGGTAATCACGGCCGTAATTTAGCAATGAGTGATAAAACCCGTCACTATGTTGATTTGTTTTGGGAACTTATTGATGAAATTTTAAATGCCATTTTATTTGTGCTAATTGGCCTTGAGGTGGTGATGATTATGTACTCCGCTAATCTGCTGGTGGCGGGCGTTTTAACTATTTTTATTGCGCTAGGCGCACGCTTAATTGTGGTTGGCTTAACAACAAGTGTTTTTAATAAACAGCTTGAACTGCCCTGCGGTGCATGGAAAGTGTTAACCTGGGGAGGTTTACGTGGCGGGATTTCAGTGGCGCTTGTATTGCAGTTACCTGATGGAGCGCAGCGTAATATATTACTTGCTTTAACATATGCAGTAGTGGTTTTTTCAATTTTAGTGCAAGGCTTAAGCGTAGGAAAAGTCGCAACAAGCATAAAAGCTAAATAATTTTAACGCTTTATTTTTGTACAGTTTAGTGGCGTGTGTGCATAGCCACTGCATACCACTTGTTTTAAAACTTTTTTCAAAACAAGCAGTAACTACACTAGTTTACATGCTGTTAAACATTTAAGTTTGTACGTATATTAGACTAAAGTCTATAGGTTAAATTTCTTCACTTATTGAGTTTGTTTTTCTCGTTTGTCGGCGCTGAGCTATTACTCTAAAGTTCAGTTGTCGGCAACAAGCGCGACTAACTTAATTAGGAAAGATAAACCATGAAACGTACACTTTTAAAAACCATCGCTCTTGGCTCATTACTAACTTGCTCAGTAGCTGTAATGGCTGATTCAAGTGACTACAAACTAATGGTTATTAAAACCGAAACTGCCCCGCAGCCTCTTGAACAGTCATTCAATAGCTGTGCGCTTAATGTTAAATCAAAAAACTACGCTCAAGCTGAAGAAATTTGTACTAAAGCCATTGCACTGTTAAAAGATGCACAAGGCCCTAAATTTAAGGTACGCCAGCTTACATCGTATGCGTTAAGTAATCGTGGTGTTGCACGCTTAAAAGCACATAACGATACCGCAGCATTAGCTGATTTATATGAAGCAGTACAAATTTCTGAAAACACATTAGTGTCTCATAACTTAACTCGTGCTAAAGAAGAGCTTGCCTTATAAAGCAATTTACTTAGCGAGAGTCACAAAAAAGCCTCTACCTATTTATATTAGGTAGGGGCTTTTTTGTGTGTTATTACGCCCTTAAATGGCCTTATAAATTTTGGGCTTACTTATGAGTAAGAAAGATTCTACGCGGTTCAATTAAACACAACGAGATTATTAGATAGGCTTTGTTTAAATGATTAGCTCTAAGTGCGGAAATAAATTTATAAAAATGCTGACTGATATAAATCAACGTTTTGATTAAGTGTATTTTGCTATTGTATTATTCTGATAAGCTTAGCTTGTAAAAGCAGGTTAGTTTAATTTCAAAATTAAAGAGTGAGTAGTATTTATGGGCTCTAGCAAAAATCAGCTTAACTTAGACTTAGGACAAGAGCATATTACTATCCAACGCCGTTATGAAGCATTGGGCGCAGTTAACGATTTTTTAATTGCGGTGTGGTTTTTAATTGGTAGTTTTTTCTTTTTAAATGAGTCATTAATTGAAAGCGGTACCTGGCTTTTTATAGCGGGCAGTGCGCAATTAATTATAAAGCCTGTATTAAAATTAATGAGTTTAGTGCACGTTAAAAAAGTGTTTCATTCTAATAATACTCACTAGGCGTTAAGGTATTGTCATTAATAATTTAATGACTATTTGCAACAAAGGGAATGCAATGAGAGTCTTAAAGTGGACTTTGGGCGCAGTTTTAATTTTGTTAATAATGGGTTTACTCATTCCTGAGAAGCTAGTAATTCCTGTGCAAGGCGCTACAAGTAAGGATTGGAATCACAATACATTTTGGTATGCGCCATGGGGGCGCTCAGGTGTGCATAAAGGCATTGATATTTTTGGCGCTAAAAACACGCCTGTGGTTGCTGCAACAAGCGGTATTGTTATTTTTTCAGGCAAACTAAACCAAGGTGGCAAAGTGGTTGCGGTATTAGGTGCAAAATGGCGCGTGCACTATTTTGCACATTTAAATGACTACCATGTAAGTGCAGGGGATGTAGTTAACATAAACAGTCAAATTGGCTTACTGGGTGATACCGGTAATGCTGCAGGAAAGCAACCTCATGTGCATTATTCTATACTATCGCTTGTGCCTATACCGTGGCTTTATACAACACAAAGCCAAGGGTGGAGACAAATGTTTTTTTTAAACCCGCATAAAAAGTTGACTGCTCACTAACCCAGTTTTATGCATAGATGGCTTTTACTAATTAACTGCCATAGTAGCTAAATCGTTTGTTTTTACAGTATTTTTTAAAAGTGAAAGAAACGCTATTTACAGTAGGCATTAGACTAAAGTCTATAAGTTAGATTTTCTCACTTATTAGGTTTGTTTTTATCGTTTGTCGCTGTAACCAAAATTATCTAAAGTTAAGTTGTCGGCAACAAGTACGACTAACCAAACAGGAAGATAATCATGAAACGTACACTTTTAAAAACCATCGCTCTTGGCTCATTCTTAACTTGCTCAGCTGCTGCAATGGCTGATCAAAGTGACTACAAATTAATGGTTATTGAAGATTCTGTAACCGCAGCGCCGGAGTTTGAACAGCCATTTAATAGCTGTGCACTTAATGTAGAGTCTAAAAACTACACAGAAGCGGAAGCCATTTGTACACAAGCAATAGCCTTATTAAAAGAAAGCCGCGGCCCACGTTTAAAAGTACGCGAACTAACATCGTTTGCATTAAGTAACCGTGGAGTAGCTCGCATGATGGCCAAAAAAGATACCGCAGGCCTTTCAGATTTATACGAAGCGTACCAAATCTCTAAAAACTCACTGGTATCTCATAATTTAACGCGTGCTAAAGAAGATTTATCTTTATAAAAACCGTTATAGCGCGATAAAAAAGCCGATGAAAGGATAACCCTGCATCGGCTTTTTTGTATTCAATTAAAAGTGTTATAGCGTGTTTTTATCGAATAGGCCAAAACTGTTATAAATAGATTTTTGTTTGGGAAATTGGCTTGTTTGAGTTGTTGAGCAACTATTATTAGTTAATAGGTATAGCGCCTCGCTTAGAAGAGGGTCTTTGGTATCGCCCCAATCAGAATTAATTGTATCTTCGGCGTAACAATCTGCAGGTAAACCATCAAAGTAATCACCATAACCAGCTGAGTTAGTCATTTTAAAGTTTATTGCAAACACAACGTGGTCACAAAGTTGATTAATATCCATGCCAACAGGCTTTCCTCCTGTGCTTGTGCCAACTACCTGAACATCAATGTAAGGTTCTAGCGCATTTATTACCACTTCGCTAGCAGACAATGTTTGTTCAGTGGTAAGTATTACTACACGAGGTAAATTAAGGCGTGGTTGGTTATTATTCAACTCAAAATCTACGCTGTTAGTTTCACGGTTTTTATTATATTCGTAATTAAACATAGGCTTGCCAAGCACGTTCTCAGCAGCAATTTGGCTTGCTAGCTGTTTAGCTACATTAAGGTAACCGCCGCCGTTGTAGCGTAAATCAAGTACTAGCTCTGAAACGTCCTCTTGTTCGAATAACGAAAATGCGTCATCTAAGTCTTGTGCACTGCGTTCAATAAAGCTATTAAAGGCCAAGTAGCCAACCTTACCTGTGTTAGATTCTAAAATGCGGGCATCTAGTACAGTGTTTGTGGTAACTGTGGCGCGTGCCATACTGCCGGTTTGTTCTTCGCCGTTTAAATCTATCCATGTTACGTCTACTGTATAGCCTTCTTCTTCAGGCCCCAATAAGGCATCGTAGTCAAACGTATTGTTGGTTATTGCTTCTTCAATATTTATACCATTCATTATGGTAATTAATGAGCCTCTGGTTAACCCCATAGCTGCTGCGTTACCATTGTCAAATACATACTTTACAAGAAGACCGTTAGATTCTATTTTGTTTGCTAAACCATAACCAAAATAACTCGCGTTAAGGTATCGGTCTTCATATTCTTGCGCGGTGACTACATAACTGTATTTATCTAATTCTACTTGCGATTTAACTTCGGTCATTAAATCGCTTAATGAATCAAATGTAGATGGGTTTGTTGAGGTATTTAGCTGCTCACTCCAAAGGTAATCTGTTTGAAGGTAGTCCCAAAGGGCTTCGTTTTGTGCGGTTTGACTAGCGCATACTGCAGGGTCGGAACTTATAGCATTGCCTTCGTTTTCTGAGGAACCCCCACATGCACAGAGTAATAAAATTGAGCTAGATAAAATTATATTTTTTGTTTTTTTAATCATGACAATCCTTGTAAGTTTTGGGTTAATTAACAAACCTACAACACTAATGCTTTTATGGCAACAGGTAACTATTGTGTAAATTATTGAGTTTATTATCGCTTTTATAAGATTAATTTTTTAAAAAAACGAGAGGTTTTACTAAAGGCTGTGCATATATCAATATGCTAAGAGTATTAAATTTCTTTATATTTGCGGCTATTTTCATTAAAGTACCTAAAATAACAAATTCAGTTAATATTAATTTTTGTAAACAAGCTTATGTTTAATGACATTTAGCTGTTTTGTGCATTTTTCTAATTAAAACTAAAGATAAATAAGTAATTGCACTTTGAATGGAACTGCGTGATTTTAGCGCAGATAAAAGGATTTAAAATGAAACTCAACTTCAATCGCATTGTTGCCTCTTTTGTTGCAGCAACTGTTAGCCTCTCTGTAACTGCTGAAGATATAGAGCTGTACGTTAACCATAACGTAGAAACCGATGAAAACCCCCGCGTAGTGATTATTTTTGATACCTCAGGAAGTATGGGAAGTAAACTTCCTAACAACGGGCCTAAAAAAATAGATGCGGCTAAAGATGCCATGACCCAACTAGTCAACGATAATAACACCATCGACTTTGGATTAATGCGCTTTAATGGTGACCACGGGGGCTATGTTATGGCTGGCTTGGGTTCATCACATGACACTATTTTATGGCAGATAAATAAGCTTCCTGCCAGTGGTAATACCCCAGTTACAGAAACCCTCTGGGAAGCCTACCTATACATGACAGGGCAAACCGTTTGGTATGGACAAAATACTAATCAACGAGACTTTAGCGTAGAGACCAATGATAACCCCTTAACGCCACCGGACTATATATCACCTTTTAAACAAAAGTATGGAGCAGCGGAGCGCTGTGATAACTCTATAAATTTAATTTTAATGACCGACGGCGACCCGACTCAGGATAATAACCGTAATAAAGATATTAAAGATTTATACAAACAAAAATTTGGTTACAACCCCAGTAAAACAAGTAGTAGTTATTTAGCGGCTCTAGCCCAAATTATTCATGGTACAAAAGATGTTGAAATAGATCTTTACGAAAACACACCCGAGGTGGCAGACACAGGACGCGTATTTACTATAGGCTTTGGTAGTGGCATGAGCAGTAAAGGTAAAACGCTACTTGAAAAAACCGCTGAACTTGGTGGAGGCGAGTATCTTCACGCAGATACCTCAGCAGAGCTCTCCGAAGCATTAAATAATACCATTTCTAGAATACGTGAAGTAAACGATAGCTTTTCATCGCCTACGGTTGCCAGTAATAACGTTGACCAAACCCGCAGCCGAGACGCAATTTATTTTGCAATGTTTTATCCTGAAACAGGCGCTCGTTGGGGCGGGAATTTAAAAAAACTAGCTATGTCGGGCTCTACCATTGTTGACTCAACAGGTAATGAGGCAATAGGTGACGATGGCTTAATTAAAGAAGACGCTCGCACGTTTTGGCTACCCTCAAATAAACCGGCCGATGGTAATTTAGTCGCACAAGGGGGCGTAAACTACTTACTTTCAAGTTTAGATTCACAAAGCCGTAAGCTGTATATAGATTCAGGCGGCAAAATTGTTGATTTTACCTTTGATAGAGTAAAAGAAATTTTAAATATAGTGTCAGATGCCATCGGGGGCATCATACCAGGTACTGATATTGCTATATCGAGCACTGATATTAGCTGGGCAAGAGGCATGGATGTAGATAACGAAGATGGTGATGCCTCATCAGTAGATCAGCGTGCTAATATTTTTGGTGATCCTTTGCACTCTAAGCCGGTATCTATTGATTATGGTGATGGCAACATACGTATTTTAGTGGGTACTAATGCTGGCTTTTTACACATGTTTAACGATAAAGGTGACAGCATTGAAGAAGAGTGGGCATTTATACCTGCTGAGCTTTTAAAAAATATACCTGCACTTCGTACCAATCAAGCCAATACCAAAGTGTATGGTATGGATGGGCCCATTAGTGTGTTTTTTAACAATAAAAGTTTAAACAGTGACGGCTTAAATGACGGCGTAATAGATGCCACTAAAGGTGATGAAGTATGGGCGTTTGCTGGCATGCGCCGCGGGGGGGAAAACTATTACGCACTTGATATTAGCTCACCAGATAAACCAAAACAGTTATGGAATAAACCTATTGTTGGTGGCTCGCAAGGGTTTGAATACTTGGCTCAAACTTGGTCTAAACCGCAAATAGCCTATATTAAGGCGTTTGGCGATGAGCCTTTACTGGTATTTGGTGGCGGATACGATACAAACAAAGACAACGCAATTCGAAGTGAGGATAACTCTGGTACAGCCATTTACATTGTTAAAGCTAAAACCGGTGAAAGAGTATGGGCACTAACACCCGATGATAACAATTTTCAAGGTAAGCACAGTATAGCTGCCGATATAGCAACGCTTGACTCCGATTACGATGGCTATATTGACCGTTTATATGCCACTGATACTGGGGGGAACATTTGGCGTGTTGATATGCCAGGTGCTGACAAAAATAGTTTTTCTCATTACAAATTAGCAGAGCTTGGCAGTTCATTAGCAACGCAAGACCGACGCTTTTTTTACAAGCCATTAGTCGCACGAACTATGTTTAGTAAAGTAAGTAAAACGAGCTATGGTGGTGAGGAAATAACCACACGGTTAGACACACCTTACGATGCAATTGTGGTAGGCAGTGGTAATCGCTCAAACCCGCTTGCAACCAATGAGCAAGATCACCTTTACATGATTCGTGATGAGCATACCGTGACTCAAACCTTCGATTCACAAAATACACCAGAGCCCATACTGCCAGGTGATTTAATGCTTATGAATGACGACCCATTTGGTAATGCACTAGATAATGTTGATGAGTTTGTAGAACTTGAAGCCGATTTAGCTGGCTTTAAAGGGTGGCGATATGAGCTAAGTAATGGTGAAAAATCATTGGCTGCAGCCACCGTGGTAGGAGGTGTAGCTTATTATACATCGTTTACACCTGCTCTGGAGTCTGATAAAAATCAGTGCTCTTTAACGGGGGGCGGAGGTGCAATGTACGCTTTTCATTTACACTATGGCACAAAAGTGTACGACCAACTTAAATTTACTACCAGCTACGATGTACCCGATACCGCTCAGTTGTATTTTGGTGAAGGCGACTCATGTATAGATGCTAACAATAATGGATTATGTGATGTGCCAACACCTGATGATGGTATCCCAGGTGATGGCTACGAGTACGAAGAAACAGTACCTGTTAGCCAAGTGAGCCAGTTTTATTTAATTGGCCCAAGCCTAACTGGTGAAGGCGCCGTAAACCCAATCAAACCGCCTGAAATTAACGGCCCAGGGCTAACTGTTGTTGATGGTAAAGTGAAACTTGTAAATGACAGCGATACATTAGGTTTTGGCTTCAAAACACAGCAAACTTATATCTACAAGCGTGAAGAAAACGACTCGTCGTCTGATTAGGTTATCTTAAGCTTTAGGATTACGTGTTGTTATTATTTACTGCGCATGCCTTTAAAAGGCATGCGCTAACTTACTCGCTAATACGACTGGAGCCCAAAATAAACCTTGCTACGTTAAAGTGTTCTGATTAAGAAAGATCACCGCAGCGCCTTCTATCTCAAATAAATTACCTACCACAGCCTGTGGCTATAAATAAAAGCTCAGCTCTTAGCCGCTACTAAATTGCGTTAGCTCATAAAAAAAGCGCATTATCCTAATATTAAAAATAGATATACGTATATCGGCTTGTTTATGAATTGAACGTAAATAAACCAGTTTATGTGTAAATGAATATTAAATAAGTCACTAAATAGTAAAGCAATATTTGCATAACATGACTAAAAAAATGTTTTATAAAACTTACCAATTTTAATGGTTGCTAGTGCTTAATTTTGCCGCTATTTTAAGGTTAAGTTGTATTAGATGGAATTAGTATGAGTTTCAAATTGATCTCTTTTTGCTATTGTATTCCCGTACTCTTTTTAAATGGTTGCGATGAGGAAGTGGGTTTATTTAGTAGCAGTAAAACACCGTTAGTGGCTAAAAAAGAAAACGCTAATTTACCGGTGGCTGCTGTAGAAAAACAGCGACTTGCTGTAGAAGGCCTAATAGAGGGAGTTGTACCAAGTCATTGTAAACGCGGGGAAACAGCCTATATAAATGCTAAAATGCAAAAGGTGATACGAAACCCAACCGCAAAAGTGACTTATACACTAAAACCCACTGACAATATTTTGTCTGTGTGTGTGGCTAATGATAACTCGGCTATTACTTATCGTTATGGCACGGAGCAAAAAATTGGCCTAGAGTACACTGCCACAGCAGCGCAGCCATTTGGTAGCTACTATCGCCAAATAGGAAAAATAGGCGAAAGCATTTTGTTTTTTAACAAAGGCAATTACTATTACTACATTATTAATGCTGGTGGTATGGGCAGTGGTGTTACAGTGAATGTATATAAAAATAAAACGCTTATAGGGGAGTTTTTCTCCGGTAATGAAGCCTATAACGATTTTGTTATTGCCAGCAATTTAGACCTACCAAAGTCGTTAGCTAAAGAGCTAAAACCACATATAAACACAATGCAATGAAAGAACTTAGCAAAGCACAGTGTCACATTATTGAACAAGGGCAGTGGTTTTCTGGCCGAGATACACACTTAAAGCAGTTTTTACTAAGCCACGCAAAATGTTTGAGCCTTAGCGCGCACCAATCCCTTTTTTTACGAGGTGATAAACACGACGGTATTTATGCTGTATTAAGTGGTGTGGTGCGTATTAGTGGGGTAAGTAATAATGGTAAAGAAGCTGTTTTAAGCTTTGTTGACGCCTCGCTGTGGTTTGGCGAAGTCACTTTATTTGACCGCGGAATGCGCACCCACGATGTTTATGCGCAAACCGATGTAACACTGTGTTTTGTTCCTCATCGTGCACTTGAGCAACTGTTAAAACAATATCCGCATTATTGGCAAGACTTTGGGTTACTCCTTGCCCAAAAATTGCGGGTTATGTTTACTAGCATGGAAGATCACGCACTATTAAGCGCCGAGCAACGTGTAGCAAAACGCTTACTCATATTGTGTGCACACTTAGCGCAAAGTAATGGCCATACGTTTACTCTGTCGCAGCAACAATTGGCTGATATGACATACCTTACACGGCAAACCGCCAATCAAATCCTCAAAAAATTAGCAAAGCAGCAACTCATCGAACTTGGCTATAACAAAGTAACCATTTTAAACCAATCAGCTTTAGAGCAACTTTGTAGCCAGTAAATGTCGGCAACCCGACAGAGTCATATTTTAAAAGCCTGATATAGTGTAAAAAAACACAATAAAAGGCACACATATGAAAACCCTACAGCAACAACTTGGTACATATGGTTTGTACCATCGCTCTAAACGCAACGTCTTAACTCATTTTTTTGGCATTCCGCTTATTGTATTTGCCGTGCTGTGCTTGTTAGCACGTATTCAAATACCCATTGGCAGCTTACTTATTGATGGCGCGCAGCTTTTTGTTTTTGCAAGCGTGGTGTATTACTTAATGCTGAGCGTGTCGCTTGGTTTAATAATGGGCGTACTGTTTACATTATTACTTTTAGCGGCGCAGCCAATCGCGGCAATGACTTTTTGGCCTTGGTTAAGTATTGGCGCTGGCGTATTTGTATTTGGTTGGGTATTACAGTTTATTGGCCATTATTATGAAGGTAAAAAGCCCGCGTTTGTGGATGATTTAATCGGTTTAATTATTGGCCCTTTATATGTAACCGTTGAACTTTTATTCTTAATGGGTTTTTATAAAACCTTAGAAGATGAAGTTAACGCCATAGCAGGCCCAACTAAAGCATAATAATAAGCGACCTAATACGATAAGTATTAGCACCAGAGAACATAAAGGTAAATAACGCATGGATTATATAAATAAAACCGTATGGATCACAGGTGCATCATCAGGTATTGGTAAAGAGCTCGCAACTCAGTTTGCCCAGCTTGGGGCTAATGTTATTTTATCCGCCAGAAGCGTTGATAAACTTAACAAACTAAAGCAAAGCTTACACGGCGATGGCCACATTGTACTGCCACTTGATTTGTCAGCACCGGAGGCTGTTTTGGATCAGGTTACTAATTTACTCGAGACATTACCTGCTATCGATATTTTAATTAATAACGGCGGGGTGTCACAGCGCAGCCTATTTTTAGAAAACGACTTTAATGTTTATCGCCAATTAATGGAAGTTAACTACTTTGGCCTAATAGCACTTACCAAAGCGGTAGCGCCTAGTATGGTAGCAAGGCGCAGCGGCTCTATTGTTTCTATTAGTAGCGTTGCGGGTAAAGTAGGCTCTAAATTTAGAACGGGCTATTCAGGCTCTAAATACGCGGTAGTAGGCTTTATGGATTGCCTGCGGGCTGAGCTTGCAGAGCATAACATTCATTGCTTAACTATTTGCCCTGGCTCTATTAAAACCGCCATTGCACATAATTCGTTAAACGAGCAAGGCATAGCGCAAAACAAGCCAGAGCACTCAATAGAAAATGGCATGGATGTAAGCGTAGCCGCTAAAAAAATGATCCTCGCAATTGGTAATAAAAAAGACGAAGTAATTGTTGGTAAAGGCTTAAGTGGCTGGGCCCCGACCATTAAACGGTTTTTCCCTCGCTTATTTAATCGATTAACCGCTAAAACAAACTATAGGTAGCATCGGGCGATTTAGATATATAAAATGCTGTAAATTCAATCAATTTAGACAAGGATTCTAAATGAAGTATTTATGGCTTGGCCTGTTTTTTATTGTATTAATTTGGTCCGGAATTAACCCAAAAGATCAGTTTACTTGGCTGCTTGAAGTTATCCCCGCAATCATTGGTTTAGTACTTATGGCAAGCAGCTATAAGCATTTTAAACTCACCCCCATTTTATATGGCTTTATATTAGCGCATTGCATTGTGCTAATGGTTGGCGGGCATTACACCTACGCCGAAGTCCCTTGGTTTGATAACTTATTTGGCAGTGAGCGTAACAACTACGACAAAGTAGGGCACTTTTTTCAAGGGTTTGTGCCTGCATTATTAGCGCGTGAAATATTACTACGCAAAAACGTAGTAAATGGTAAAGGCTGGCTAAATGTGTTCGTTGTATCGATATGTTTAGCGTTTAGTGCTTTTTACGAACTAATAGAGTGGTGGGTTGCAGTATTAAGCGGTGAAAACGCAGAAGCATTTTTAGGTACGCAAGGGTACGTATGGGATACTCAATCTGATATGGGAATTGCGTTACTTGGGGCTATTTGCTCGCTGTTAGTGCTTTCAAAAGTACACGATAAACAGTTAAAAAATGTTAAAGATTACTGATTCAAATTTTATGATAAAAAGACAATAAGCTATGACTGTAAATACCCGCAATTTCACAATAAGCACAGATAAAAGCAAGCTTAATATGAGCCTTATTTATAACTTTATTGCTAATAGCTATTGGGCTAAAGGAATACCCAAAAGCGTGATGCAAAAAGCGATTGATAACTCAATGTGTTTTGGTGTTTACAGTGCTAATAACGAGCAAGTAGGCTTTGCCCGTGTAGTAACCGACAACGCCACTTTTGCCTATTTGGCTGATGTATTTATTATCCCAAATTTGCAAGGTAATGGTCTGAGCAAGTTACTTGTTAAAACGATAGTAGCGCACCCTGAGCTGCAAGGGCTTAGGCGTTTTTTATTAGCCACTTATGATGCCCATGGCCTGTATGCGCAATACGGGTTTAAACCGATAGACAACCCAGTGCTGCTAATGCAAATTAATACTGAAAATGTGTATAGTAAAAATAATAGTGAGATCTAATAAATGGGGTGGAGAGTTTAAGAAGTTTTCTGTGTGCCTAATTTACCAAGACTATATTGTTCTATACTACCAGCGGAAAAACAAATACCAACATAAAGCCAAACAGTACTCGCTACAATTTGCCAAGTATCTAAACCTGAAGGCGTTACAAATGTAGGAACAGCAATTAATCCCCGCAATAAGCAGATCATTGCAATGGTAATTAAAGCTGATTTGAGCAGAGGAACTTTGCGAATTAAACCAACTGCTGAAAAAGCAAAAATAGTACAAGCAAACATTAAGCTTGCAACGATTATTGTGCCAATTGGAGCAAGTAAAGTTCCTTGAATCGAAGAGTCGATTATTTGTTGAGGTGCCCGAGCAAATGCAAACCAACTAGGACCGCCCAAAATACAGAGTAGGTGCCAGATCGCAGAAGCGGAAGCTATAACACCTGCACTAATTAATAATTTGGATTGGATATTAAGACTCAATGCCAACTCCATTTTGCACTGGCTTGTTAGGTGCTTTTTGGTGTAAGAAGCACAAAATCATGCTTACTCTCCCAGCCAATAACATTTCTCTCCGCCATTCTCAGCAAATAGGAGGTTCTATGTGTGCCTTCTATAAGATGATTAGGCCTTCCATAAACTCGCCAACCATTAACCTTTAAGTTAGAAGAATCTAGAATGATTGGAGGAAATGGTGGCGTCTTATTTTTAGACATTTCCTGATAGATAGGATATGGATAGTCCCTTTTCTCGAAATCATCGTATTGAAGGCCCCACATCTCAGACAAATCAGGGCTGGGAAAAAACCGAACCTTTTCTCTAACTTCGGAAACGCTTAGTTGAATTAACGAATATTCATAATCTTCGATTTCGAAATCTGGATAATGATTATTATGGTGCTCAAAGTGGTCATAGACTACATGCCGGAAAAATTGCCGCTTAGCTTCATCATCAGGCAAACCTAAACGAAGAAAGTACTCATCCCATCTTTCCTGATTCCATTCGTGATAATTTTGTGCTTTATATTCGATCGGTAACACGACAACCCTTTACGAACGCCGCGCTAAACGGCTAAGTAATAGTTGGCTAAAATTGAAGCGAAGCGGAAACGAGCCAACTGTTACGTGTCCGAATTTTTAAGCGTTTTGTTAGCTGTGCTGTAATCCGTAACTACATACAAACCAAAAATATTTTCTTGCACCGAAATCATGAGCGTATTGCCCACTGATTGAGAATTCCAAAATTCTTCGCCAACTTTTAGATCTAGCGTGCCGAGTTTTTCTGGAGCTATAGCCAATATATAACTAGTCGATTTCCCCCTGCTGATTCTTTTTTCGATTATTTCAGTATCCAAATACTCCGGCTCACCAACTAACATGTAAGAGTTCAAGAAACCTACAACGGCGAGAAAAAAGAACATATAAGTTGTTCTACGCTGACTTCTAAAAAAACTCCTCTTATCTACAAAACTATCCCAAAGCTCAGATGGGTTACGCTTTTTGTGTAAGACAAGCCCTATAATTAAACCAAACAGAGCAGTACCTATTGCTAGCTCAAAGCCGAAAAAGGTACTGTTCACGGTTTCGATTGAAAACCAAACACCTAGTATTAGGAAAATGAACCACAGAAATTGAGACGTTTTATCAGTTTTCATGAGTACAGCTAACGCCCAATTAACAGGCAAAAAATAGTTGGTTAAAATTAGCGACGAAGGAGCAAAAAGCCAACTGTTTTTTGTCCCTGTTTAATGACTTGTTAGCTTTTTAAATTTATTACCTTTGGAAGAGAGCCTCCTATAGGTAACGATCCCGTAGTTTTAGGTTTACGACTTTTTTTTAAGATTCGGAGACTGTAAGTATTTAATGAAGGCAGCTCATCTATTATCGGTTTTTGTGGTTTAAGAATCTTCTCTCCATTTTCATAAACCCATTCATTACCGGATGAATCCTTAATAGATATAGGATAAAACTTATAACTAGTTAACTTAGTTTCCCACAGCACAGTCTTTACATCCGAGGAAGCTGATATTTCACAACTTACTGAGTGATTGAGCCCCCCATAATAAATATCACGTTGTTTATCATAAACTAATCTATCACTTATAAGACACTGATATTCATAATTTTCTAGATCAAGTTCATTAATTACATACTTAAATTCAGTACTAATAGTTGCAATTTCTGTGTTCACGCTAACCACATTATGTTTAATGATTTCAATTTCAGCTTCTTTGAAGACATAGTTTGGAGAGTGGATTAAAAATTTATTATTAGTTGTAGTTTTACAACCACTCAAAACTACTAATGTAAATATACAGATTAAAATTTTTAGATTCTTCTTCATCTCCACTCCTGATAAAAAGCTAACGCCTCACTAAGGGGCGAATAATTGTTGGCTATAATAGCGAGGTACGAGCACAGCCAGCTGTTTGTGTCCGTTTAAGCAACTTGTTAGTCGGTTTTTTAAAACTTAACTATTTAATTGATTTTAAATGCTTTTTCTTATTTCTCTTATCTATAGCAATATCTTCAGGAATTGACTTCTCAGGCATTATATCTGAAATATCTTTTGGGCCTGCAATTAGACCTTTTTCTAATTCAGCTAATTCAGGAGGCATTTCTTCAGCAAATAACTTTTCAGCTCTTTCTTTTGCTCTTTGCTTTAACCATTTTTCGAACTCAGGAGTGCCAGGCTCTGGTTTATCTGTCATATCAGTACCCATTTATAAATTACGCCATAAATATGATGGTGTATTACTAGCTTTACCTTGTCGATAAGTAAACCCATGACTTTGGTAATAGCGGATAAGCTCTTTATTTAAAGGTCTCATTATGCGTATTTGATCTGCACCAATTAAATCAGCGTAAGCTTCAGCAGCAGATATAGAAATTGAAACTATTTTCCCTTTTAATGGATGATTTAATGGAGAGCCTTCAATTACATCTAACCGTAACCTCGCACCTGTAAAAGTGGGTTTACCTATACAAAGGCCACATAGCTGAGCATTGGCATACCATATTGCTAAATCAAATCTTTTAGGATTGCGGTATGAATAATCAGGTATACTATCTTCCCATGACCAATTTGCATCATCTTTTCTAGTCTCACTAATTTCCCACCTTTTTGAGTGACTTAAAGATAGATTATCTACAGGCTTTAAATTAACTACGTCAATTAGACCAGCTGGTAAAGCATCTTGCGCAATTTGACGACTTACATCCCTAAATTCTTGATACTTATCTTCCGTTTTTTTATGTGTAACTTGCATTATAATTCCTTTATATTCCTTTGCTTAAAATTTCAAAATACTGAACTTAAATTACGAAACCGACTAACGCCTATATCAGTTGCGTTTTGGTTGAAACGGAGCGTAGACCAAAACGTCAACTGGATATACTTGTTATGTTTATTTTGCCCAAACATTTGTAATATTTTTTACATATATATTTTCCGGGTCATCTTCATCACGATAAAGATAACCAGAATCTTCTAGTATTTCTTGCTCTATCAGCTGTTTTAACACTAGTTCTGTTCGATCAGGGTATGAAAAACCCCCTTCTCGATTACCACTTGTAAAAGGCCAATCGTCATAGGTGTCAGATACAAATTGAATTTGGTCGCCCTGATTTTGTAACATATACCACGTAACAATTGAAGACTGCGCAGAGTTGCCAGCAAGCTCTCTCTTTTTACTACCATTCAGATGATTAAAAGAGATCATTTCTTTTTTGGTTTCATTTATCAGAACGTATTCAACACCCATGGGACCTCCTTAAACATAACGCCGCCTTAAGCGGACAAAAAAAGTTGGCTACACTTGTTGAGGCACGAAACAAAGCCAACTGTTTTTGTTCCGTTTAAAGGCCTTGTTATAAGGTTGTAGCTACCCACTCGTCCTTTGTTATTTTATATAGGACGTGTTCTTTTAATTGAGTATTACTAACTAATGGATGTTTAAAGTTTTGCTCAGTATTAGTCATTTTTAAACGGCACATAACTTTCTGTGAAGGTTTATTCACAACAGCAGTAAATGAAATAACACTCTCAATATTTAAATCATTAAACGCAAACTCTAATACTTTTTCTGCAGCTTCAGTAGCATAACCTTTACCCCAAAATTGTTTTGATAAACGCCAACCAATTTCGGTTGCAGGACTTACCTCAAGTTCTGCAGATGAATTATGTAAACCAACAAAACCAATAAATTTACTTGTTTTTTTCTCTTCTACAGCCCAAAGCCCCCAACCTCGCTCAGATATAAGCTGCGCAAGCTTTAAAGCTAAATTTGTACTTTCAACTTCATTCAATGTGTTTGGAAAATACTCCATAACTTCCTTACATGAATTTAGTTCGGCAAAAGGGGCATGATCTTCGCTTTTCCATTGTCTTAAGATCAATCGTTCAGTAGTTAAAATTTTATTTGAATTCATATGCAACTAGGATGACCTTATAACGCCCACATAAGGGGCCGTAATGTAGTTGTATGTTTTGTTGTAGCGTAGCGAAAAACAACAAAACATACAACGGAATGGAGGTCCCAGCCGCTTGCGGCGTCTTGATGTGATTGTTAGGCCTTTTTCCTGATACTGTAACGATCAACCTCGATTAAAAACTTCTGGTCCTGTGAAAAGTCAGCACTCCGACTTTTACATGTCCCTGAAAGGAGCTTACCACGGACGGAAATTGAAGAAGCATCCATTGACACATTGCGATCACTACAGATTTCTGAAAACCCGATCAGCCTGTATTTAGGCTCCCCTATGGGTGTGAACGGAGGTTCGTCAATTGTTTTGTATTCGGGCGTATAAATTGCCAAATACTCTTTCACATTATTTCCGTTTTTAAATCCCTCCATGGCGAAGGTTACAATGATATTGCCCGATTCCTTACTCTCTTTTAAAACTAGAGAGTTGATAAGAAATTTAGAATACTGGTCAGAGATCATCCCACCCAATTTCTTAGCTTCGTCAGCCACACCTGAATATACATTCAGGCTAAAAGTAAGTGCTAATAAAACCAAAATAAAAATAGAATGCTTCATATATTCCTTCAGGGCCTAACAGCTTTATCAGAGGACACTTTCCTCTTTTTATGAGCAAAGTATGTCCTCTTTATTATTTTTAATATTAATAACAAATACTGTAAAACATTGCGAGTATTAAACTTTAAGTTAGGTTGTTCTTTTAATAATATGCAGAAAAGAGGAAAGCGTCCTCATTTTATGACTTAGGAGGAAAACCGTCATTGCTTTAGTAAAAGCAGCAACTAACGTTTAAAAATGAAAACCAAAACACTTTTTAAATTATTTAATATTCATTAAAAACAGTGGCAATAACGTGAGTAACCACCTTAAGCACACTTGTTTATGTAAGCCTATTATAAAAGGTGGTTTTTGGCTGGTGGAGGCTATAAAACGAGGTGATGAATTATTTACTAAACGCGTCTTTCTACTTTTAAAACAGTACAGACACGATATTTATACCAATCGACTTAAATATTTAGCCTCTCTCGCGTGCTAAATAAAGCGTTAACTGCGTTATAAATTTCTCATGTTGAACAACTACATGTCGAAATTTATGCCTTGTTATCACTCTATTTATCCGTCGCTATAAATGTCTAATTACTTAACACGATTGGTATTATCTGGCTTTTTTGCTTCAAGCGCTTCTATTTTACTCCAGATTTTTTCGGCTTCTGCGCTTAACATGGCGTAGCTTTTAATGTCGCCTTTACGCTGTGCTTGCATGCCTTGCTCAAGTTTTGCGTCGTACTCTTTGCGTAGTTTTTTTGTCGGGTCTGATTTAAATAGTGAAAACATGTGGCTCGCTTAGTTTTATAAAAGTATTAGCATTACCATACGCTACAAAAAGCTAAATAGTTCTTTTAGCCGTAGGGCGTTTACCTTGTTAATAAAAACAAGGTAAACGCATTATTTGCTATGCTGCGGTTATTAACGGTTTTACAGCTCAGGCTCAAGGCGTTTAATTCCTTGGCCATCAATGCCTAAGTAAATATAGCCATCACTGCCTTGTGCTAAGCTGCGAACGCGGCCTATTCCTTCTAAAATTTTATATTGTTTTGAAACACCTTTGTTAGATATTTCCAGTGCACTTAAAAACGAAAACTTCATAGACGATAGCAAAAGCTTGCCTTTTAATTGCGGGTACTTATCGCTGCTAACTAATAACAAGTCAGAAGGGGCAATGGAGGGGGTCCAGTGCAGTACGGGCGATTGCATGCCGTCTTTTTCTTGTATGTCGGTAAACGACGTACCGCTGTAATTAACTCCATAACTAACCACCGGCCAGCCATAATTAGCGCCCGCTTTAATTATGTTTAGCTCATCGCCGCCACGTGGGCCGTGCTCATGAGACCATAACGTTTGTGTTGTTTTATCAAACCACATGCCTTGCGGGTTACGGTGTCCGTAAGACCAAATAGCGTGTTTAGCGCTTTTTTGATTTACAAACGGGTTATCTTTAGGAATACGGCCATCAATGTGTAAGCGATAAATTTTACCGCCATCACGGCTTAAGTCTTGCGGATTTTTATCGCGCGCGCCGCGATCGCCAATAGAAAAGTAAACATAGCCTTGGTTATCAAACACAATACGGCTGCCGTAGTGCTGGCCTTTTGTGCTGTTATGCTCACCTTTATAAAGTAATTGTGTGTTTAAAAGCTCAGTGCGATCGTCACTAAGCTTGGCGCGCATTAGGGCTGTATTACTGCCACTTTTAGCGCCTTGGGTACTTGAGTAAGTTATGTAAAGCCATTGGCTATCGTCTGGTCGGCTATGTAGGGCTAAATCGAGTAAACCGCCTTGCCCGTTGGCGTCAATTTGTGGCAAACCCGAGAGCTTAGTTAAGGTTGATGAGTTTTTAGGCAGCAAATAAAGTGTGCCGCTTCGCTCGGTTATAAGTAAATCACCATTACTTAGCGGCTCAATAGCCCAGGGGATAGTTACTCCTTTAGCCACACTGACGGCTTTTACATTGAGTTCTAATACATCAAGGTTTTTGTAATCAACAGCCGCCACTGGCATTGAAATGAGTATAGCTATAAACGCCGTGGATACTGTTTTAGCAATCGTTTTTATAGGGAAAAACACAGTTGTTGTCCTGTCCAATAAATAAGCAAGTAATACCTACATTAGCATGCTGCTGCTGATTTTGCTAAATGTGGCAATTTAATAAAAACTATATATATTTCAATCAACAAGAGTTTATCTGCAGTGCTACATAGCTACCTTTAGTATTTAAAACAGCTACTTGTTGCACCTTTATTAAGGCTTTAGTACTGCACTTTAAATTTAAGCTTTGCATATAAATTACACTAAAAAACTGACTATTTACTCTAATACTATTGAAATTAATTTTTTTGGGCGTACACTTGTGCGCTGAAGTTTGAGCGTACACATGTAAGTTCAAATTCAATATTTAATATCCAAGAGATTAATAGTGATGATTACTAAAGTATTAGACCAATTTTCGAAGTGGTTTTTACACCATCAAAGCTTTGCAGGCTATATTGAGCCCATTATGCAAATGGTTAAGCCTGCGTGGCGTGCTGGTCTTTATAGAGCAAAAATTGAAGAGTTAACGCAGTACAATGGTGACTTTTTAAGTATTACCTTAAAGCCTACTCAGCACTGGCAGGCACACATTGCTGGCCAACATATTAGTTTAACGGTAGAAATAAATGGGCGTTTATTAACACGTGTGTTTACGGTTGCCTCAAGCCCTGAGCAATTTAAAAAAACGGGGTTAGTGCGTTTATTAATTAAAACTAATGAACAAGGGCGTTTTACAAGCCTTTTAAGCAGTGCTTTACGAGTCGGTGAGTGGTGCAATATTTCAGCGCCTAGTGGCGACTTTGTTTATAAAAACACCCAAAACAATACAACGTTTATAGCGGGCGGCTCGGGTATTACACCTATGCTTGCCATGATTGGTGAGCATTTAAAACATACCACACAAAAAGTATCGTTAATTTATTATGCCAAAGCCGCAGCACACCAATGTGTAGATGAGCTAAGTGCATTAGCAAATCAGTTTTCACATTTTTCATTTTTATTGCTCACTCGCGAGCAATCAGGTGACATTACACGCCATGTAAATGTGTGGGAAAACCCAGATATTTACTGCTGTGGGCCAGCAAACTTTATGAAAACGGTGAGTGATTTTGCTAAAAAGCACCATTTAAATTATTACCAGGAGGCATTTGGTTTAACACTGCCAAGCCAAAATGACGACAGCCTATTTAACGTACAGATTAATAGCACCGCTCATGTCGTCAATGCTAACAACCCTTTGTTAGCACAGTTTGAGGCAAAACAACTACCAGTTAAACGCGGGTGTGGCATTGGTATTTGCCACCAGTGCCAGTGCATTAAAAAGTCAGGCGTGGTGCGTAATTTAAAAACTGGCGAGCTGAGTGATAGTGGCGAGCAGTTAATTCAACTGTGTGTTAGTCAACCTGTTAGCGATTTGGAGTTACAGCTATGAAAAACATAAACTTTGATCAGTTAGCCCACGATTTAGATAGCATAAAAATGAATACACTAAGCAAAGTAGGGCAACAAGATGCAAACTATATTCGCTCGGTTGTTAAAAAGCAGCGGCTATGTGAGTGGAGTGGGCGTATTTTACTTATGCTGGGCTTTATTCAGCCAATTTTATGGGTTGTAGGTGTGCTGCTATTAGCGGTTGCAAAAATTTTGGACAATATGGAAATTGGCCACAACGTTATGCACGGCCAATACGATTGGATGAACGACAAGCAGCTTAACTCGCAAAACTACGAATGGGATATTGCATGCGATGGCCAAAGTTGGCATCGCGTTCATAACTTTGAGCACCACACCTACACTAATATTATTGGTAAAGACCGCGACTTTGGTTATGGCTTATTGCGTTTAAGCAATGATTTTAAATGGCGGTTAAAAAATGTGTGGCAGTTTATTACGTATATTAATTTAAGTGTGCTGTTTCAGTGGGGGGTGTCGTACCACGAGCTGGCTGCAGAGCGTGTGTTTATAGGTAAAAAGAAAGAAAACCGCGAAGGGGGTGTATCGCATTCTACCCTAAAACAGCGTTTTTTTAGTAAAGGCGCGCGCCAATTAATAAAAGATTATGTGATATTTCCTTTATTGGCAGGGCCTTTGTTTTTATGGGTATTAGCAGGCAACTTACTGGCAAATTTAATCCGTAATTTATGGACCTCAACCATTATTTTTTGTGGCCACTTTACTGAGGACACCGAAACCTTTAAACAAGAAGACTGCATAAACGAAACGCAAGGGCAGTGGTACTATCGCCAAGTGTTAGGCTCATCAAATATCAAAGGCCCGCATTGGTTTCATGTTTTAACTGGGCATTTAAGCTGCCAAATTGAGCATCACTTATTTCCTGATATGCCGTCCTCTCGCTATCAAGAGGTAGCCCCGCAAGTGCAAGCCGTTATGCAAAAGCACGGTATTGATTATCATACAGGTGGTTTTTTTAAACAGTACGGCTCGGTATTAAAACGTATTATTAGGTACTCGTTTAAATAAATAATGTGCCTTTAAAAAGCCGATTAATGAAGATGCATTAATCGGCTTTTTTGTATGTGCTTAGCAATGTGGCTAATTTATAAACAGTAGTTGCAAAAAATTCTTTTTGATAATTAAAAAAGCCTCAGTTTTGCTATGGTTAAACGATGCATGATTGTCATACAATGGAGAAAAATAGACCACACAAGAGAGATTAAAATGGCCGCATTCGGTACTGTGTTTATGCCGCAGATGATTCAAGCTCGTTTTTCAGATAACCAATGGAGCGAAAGCTCAATCGTCCCTTCCGATAAACTTGAACTTCATGCGGGTGCGCACGTTCTTCATTATTCGAGTACGTGTTTTGAAGGCTTAAAAGCCTTTCGCCACGAAGATGGCTCTATTTATATTTTTAGAATAGATGCAAACATTGCGCGTATGCAGCAAAGCTCTGCGTTATTAAGCCTACCAAGCTTTGATGGGCAAATGCTAAAAGACATGATTATCAAAATTGTTAAAGAATATGCTGATGAAACGCCATTACCACCGGGCTCTATGTACATTCGCCCAACTCACATAGGAACAGAGGCTGCCATTGGTAAAGCGGCTGCACCGTCAATGAGCTCGTTGTTATATACACTTTTATCGCCTGTTGGCGATTACTTTACAGGTGGCGCTACTGCGCTGCGTGTATTACTTGAAGAAGACGGCATGCGCTGTGCCCCGCACATGGGCATGGTTAAAAGTGGTGGTAATTACGCCAGTGCACTTGCACCAATTAGCGCAGCGCGCGAAAAATACCAAGCCGATCAAATTTTGTTTTGCCCAGGCGGCGACGTACAAGAAACAGGTGCTGCTAACTTTATTCTTATTGATGGTAATGAAATTATTACCAAAGCGCTCGATAGCACCTTTTTACATGGCGTAACGCGTAATAGCATTTTAACCATTGCAAAAGATTTAGGCATGACGGTAAGCGAGCGTAACTTTAGCGTTACCGAGCTTTTAGAGCGCGCTGCAAAGCCGGGCACAGAAGCTGCGCTTTCAGGTACTGCTGCGGTGTTAACGCCGGTAGGCACGTTTATTCATAACGATAAAGAATACAAAGTAGGCAGTGGCGAGCCAGGCCCTACAACAGCGCGTTTACGCCAAGCATTGAACGATATTCAATGGGGTAAAAGTGAAGATAAACACGGCTGGTTAACTAAAGTCTAATTAATTTAACCAGTTCACAGTAAAAAGCCACCGACTAGGTGGCTTTTGTGTTTTGAGTACTTTTTGAAATGTTGAGCACTTAAAATTTCATTTCTATTTTGCCGTACACGTAACGGCCATTAAATCCGTAGGGCGAAAAGCTTGAATATGCAAACAAGCGAGAAAAAGTAGAGACTTCTTCTACATTTTTGCGGGTTGGATCTGGGTATACATCAAAAATGTTATTGGCACCTAAACTAAGCGTTAGGTTATCGGTAGCGGCATAGGCGACATCTAAATCAGTGATCCACTTAGGTTTTAATACCTCGTTTAGCTCAGGCGTTGATGATGGGTCTTGGGTTTCACCGTAACGCGTAGTTCTTAGTGTGGCGCGAAGTTCATCATGAGTCCAAGTAGCGCTTAAATTGTATTTATTGCGCGGGGTGCTTACTTCAAAGCGACGCAGCTCTGTACCTGAGAACAAGTTGTATAGCGTTTAAAAAGGTTACGAATGATTTTTATAAGAAAATAATATAAAAATTAAAATTTTATTTTACCGATAAGTATATCTTTAAACATAACCCAATCTCCCCATAAGCTATAAAATGGGTGCTTAAATGTAGCAGGGCGGTTTTTTTCAAAGAAGAAATGCCCAACCCACGCAAATCCATACCCAATAATCGGTAATAGCCACAGCAAGCTATATTGTTGTTTAATTAAGGCAATAGTAATAACTACAAGCACTAAAGTGCTGCCTATAAAATGTAGGCGTCGGCAGGTTACATTACGGTGCTCTTTTAGGTAGTAGGGGTAAAACGCTTTAAAGGAGTTAAAAGTGTGTGGTGTGTTCATAATCCATGCTCTTATTTTTATAGTTTAATAAATATACAAAAGTTTAATAATCTTTGCAGGTAAATTTTGAGTAAGAAAGCGCAATACACACCAATGCACGTAGTTAAATTTATTGAACTGGCGAAAACAGCCTTTGGTACGTTTTATAAGCGTATTCGTCACTCATGCCGCTTAGGTAATCGCATATTATGCGCATCCCTTGGTTTTGTTTTTCAGCGTCTAGATACAGTGCTTGTGTTGTTTCGGGTAATAAACGCAGTGGGTCGCTGGCAAAAGCGGTAAATAACTCAATTAGTAAGTTTTGACCTTTAAACTCTATCTGCTGCATTTCGGGGTCACGTATTAAGCGCTTAAATACAAAATGCTTTAATATTTGCAAAACGCGCTCGTACTGCGGGTCCAGCTTTGCGGTGTACTTTAAAATAGGGCATTCAAAATCACCATGCTGCACATCTAAATGAATATGAATAATAAACATATTGACCAGCTCGCCTATGGCGTCTTTACGTTCAAAATCGTTTTTTGAAAACAAGCGTTGGGTGAGCGAGTCTAATTTAGTGTTTAACCAATCGTAATTAAGTGCGTTTAAGTGAGGTAATGCATGTGTTTGCCAATCATCTAATGTGAGCACTTTAGTAGCTATGGCATCTTCTAGGTCGTGCACTGCATATGCTATGTCATCGGCATGTTCCATTATGGCGCTATCTAACGATTTATAACGGGTTTTTGCTCGGTACTGATCTACTGGCGTATGGCTTGTTAATAGGGCCTTATCGTTGTTGCTTAAAGGGGCAATGATCCACTCAAATATTTGCGCGTCATCGTGGTATAAGCCTTTAGCGGGGCGCCAATCATCTGCTTTTATAAATGAGCGTGCGCTATTTACATCAGGAATTGTGTGCCATAAATCATTTATATAGGCAGGGTATTTTATAAATCCTAGCAAGGTGCGGCGGGTTAGGTTCATGCCGTGGCCATCAGAGTATGGCTCAAGTTTAGCGACTATACGTAGTGTTTGTGCATTTCCTTCAAACCCTCCGTGCTCACGCATCATGTAATTTAAGGCTATTTCGCCGCCATGGCCAAACGGGGGGTGGCCTATATCGTGCGCTAAACATAAGGTTTCTAATAAACCAGTAGAAGGAAAGTGTGTAAAGTCGCTGTGCTGTGCTTTTAAATGCCGTAATATGCCAGTACCAATTTGCGAGACTTCTAACGAGTGGGTTAGGCGTGTACGATAAAAATCGTTTAAGCCTATTCCCATAATTTGGGTTTTTGCTTGTAAACGCCTAAATGCTGCAGCATGTATTATTCGAGAGCGGTCTACTTGCCAAGGTGAGCGATTATCGTTAGGGCGGTGTTTTGCTTGCTCTATTATTCGTTGTTGCCATTGCTTATCCATACTGCCTTACCTAAAACGTTATCAAACAAGAGGTTATTTTAATTATAGCGCGTTTAATGATCATAATTGGCTACTCGCTCAGTATACCTTTGTGCTTATAAATTGCGAATGAACGAAGCAGGTTATTCGCGTTTATATAGTGGCTTAGGTATAATGGGCGTTCATATGCGTGTGTTTTTGCCACGCATAATTTGTAGTTAGATTGAGAGAGTACATGCTAAAAACCATTTTAAAGCTGTTACTAAGCGTATTTTTTTTATGGGCGCTTGCATACCCATTTATGCAAAGTAATGAGCATGAGGTTGAAGAACAGACCACAGATGAACAACCTAAAAAGGTGCAAAAAAAAGAAAAACCCCTGCACAATGTTACCTTACCTAAGTTTTCTGAATTTGCTGATGTGAAAGAGAAAAAACAGGCATTTTTTGATTTTATTCGCCCACATGTTGAGGCTGAAAATAAAAAAATATTACAGCAACGTGCTAAGTTAGAAATTGCGCTGATGATGCTTGAATACAACGAACCGCTTGAGAAAAAACAACAGCGCGACATCGTTAATATTTTAAAAGCCTATGGCTTGCCTGAAACGCTAAACACCCTAATTTTAACGCAAGCGCTGCGCCGTGTTGATATTATTCCTAAAGAGCTTGCGCTAATGCAAGCGGCGAATGAGTCGGCGTGGGGTACATCGCGCTTTGCACGCATTGGACTTAACTTTTTTGGCCAATGGTGCTACTCAAAAGGGTGCGGTATGGTGCCAAGACGCCGCAATACTGGTGCTGCGCACGAAGTGGCTGCATTTAAGTCGGTACGCGCGGCAGTTAGCTCGTATTTTAGAAATATTAACACGCATAATGCCTACAAAGAGTTACGCCTGATACGTGAAGATTTACGCCGGCAACAAAAACCCATAGCGGCTACAGCACTAACCCATGGTTTAATGTCGTATTCAGAACGCGGCGAGGCCTACATAGAAGAGTTAAATACTATGATTAACCAAAACAGAGCTTACTTTGATGAATAAAAAACGACTTATTAATACTAATGCATTACTCATTTTACTGAGCCTGGCGGCCAGTACCGTTAATGCTAAAGAGTTTGTTATGTCGTACGATGGCTTTTACGATAGATTAAAAGTGGTAAACAAGGGCGACTTTCAGTATGCACGGGTTAACTTTTACATTAGCGATATTGCTACAAACGAAGCATGTGCCATTAAAAGCGGCACAATTTTAACTGAAAATAACGAATACCCGCTTAATTTTACTGATAAAGCGCAGTTACTTTTACCGTTTGATAAGCAGCTCGATACGGATAAAGCCGTTATTGTTGTTGAACCACAAAACCCTGATCACGATTGCCAGTTAAAACTACAAATTGAGGCCAGTGAGTTTGAAGGGTTAAACTTAACTAAAGATTCGTTGTACACAATTAATAACGAGTTAGATGAGCTTTTAACTGATTTGTCGGGCTTTTTTGTTAGTAAGCTCATGTGGTTTTTATTACCTGAGCAAAAAGGCGTTGCTGTCACGTTTAAAGAGCCTGTGGCTTTTAATAATCCACATATACAATGCGAAAAATCAGTATGTTACTTTGCAGTACAAGATAACTGGGAAGGTGACGTAAATCTGCTCGGCAATGTAGAAAATGTAGTCAAAGTAACCCCGTGGATAGCAAAATAAGTTATACCAATCCGCATAATTAAATGATTAAGTATTATTGCAGATTGGTATTATTGGGGGTTAATAAAAACGGCGCTTAAATAGCGCCGTTTTTTATGCGTTATTTTGGCAGTGGTTGGGTTGAGTCACGTTTTATAAGGGTGGGTTCAAACACGCGGTTTATGTGTAAGTTTTTATGCTGATAGACATCTTGTAGCACCATTTTAGCAGCCATTTCACCCATTTCTTCCACTGGGTTATCTATGGTAGTTAGCGTAGGGTAAAGGTAGTTGGCAAATATAACGTTATCAAAGCCTATAACCGATAAATCCTCTGGTAAATTAAAGCCGTGCTCACGGGCGTATTTCATTGCGCCTGATGCCATTTCATCATTAGCACACACCAAAGCACTAAACGGAATACGTGTATTGAGCAGTTTTTCAAGGCCTTTGCTGCCGCCAATTTCGTTAAAATCGCCTTCGTAAAATAGCGCCTCATTAAAGGGGATATTGTTTTCGCGCAGTGCTTTTTTATGCCCTTTTAAACGGTTTCTGGCATCGGCCTTGACCTGCGGCCCAGCAATATAGGCAATATTTGTATGGCCCTGCTCAACAATAGATTTACTGGCTAAGTAACCGCCAAGTTCGTTATCTAGGCTAATGCAGTTACTTTCAAGTGAGTGTACGTAACGGTTAATTAGGTAAATAGGGGTTTTGCCTTTACTAAGCTCAACTAGGTAATCATCACTGACTGACTCTACATGTAAAATGAGTGCATCGCATTTTCGGCTAATTAAAAATTCAATGCCGTTTTTTTCTTTATCGTCTTCACTGTGGCCGGTGGTAATAATAACGTGCTTGCCGGCAGCGCGTAGGGCTGATTCGATCCCCGCCATCATTTGAGCAAAGAAAGGACCATGAAGCTCTGAGACCAATATACCCACGCTGTTGGTTCTGTTTGAGGCAAGCGATTGCGCAATAGAGTTAGGTTTATAGCCTAACTGCTGCATAGCATCGAGTACTTTTTTAGTGGTTTTTTCACTGACTCGTGTATTTTTATTCATTACCCGTGACACAGTCGCTAACGATACGCCAGCAAGTTCTGACACTTCATAAATTGTGGCCATGTTATTGTTAACTCACTTATATCCTTTATTTTGGCGGGCAAATAATACCGTACCCATCAAATGTTAACTAGCACTAGTTTTTAGCGAGGCCTGTATAGAGGCCAACTGTGCATTATTGAGCGTGTATTTACGCATAATAAATGCAACAAACAAAGAGCCAAACGCAGGTATAATAGTGAACGACAATAAAATACCCTGTTGCGTATCAAAGCTCTGCATTGTTTGCGCTTGGTAATTATAAAAAGCCAGCAGCCAGCCTGCAATTGCACCGCCTAATGCCACTCCCATTTTTATAAAAAATATAACGCCCGAATACACAAGGCCGGTAATTCTTACCCCAGTTTTGTGATGCCCGTAGTCTATGGTGTCAGCCATTTTTGCCCACAGTAGCGGGGTAGCCATATCTAAAAAAAACTTCCATAAAATAAAAGCGGCAAATGCCAAGGTAATGTTATCAGAGGAGATAAAATAGCTCGCACTACATATGCCCGCAGCGATTAACTGTAAACTAATATAAGCTTTTATTTTACAAAACCGCTTAGCCAACGGCTGAGCAAAAGCACACCCAATCATACTGGCAACCACCCCTAGGGTCATAAAGGAGGTAATTAAATCTTCTTGCCCTAAATAGTATTTAACGTAATAAACCCCTAAGGTTAGACGTATTACTTGGCCCGTAAGTAAAAAAAGCGCGGCAGCGCACAGGACTCGCCATTGATCGTTTTTAACTAAGGTTTTTAAACTTTTGAACAACGAGAGGTTTTGCTCTGGCGGTTGCTCTATACGCTCTTTTGTACCAAAAAAACACAGTAAAAATAACACTAAGCCAAGCAAGCTCATTGCTGTCATAGTGTATTGATACCCTTTGGCAGTATCGCCTTGGCCAAAATATTCAACCATTGGCATGGTACAGCCCGCAACAATAACGCCGCCTAACATACCAAATACAAATCGATACGATTGCACGCTAACACGTTCTTTTACATCGCTTGTGAGCACGCCGCCTAATGCACAGTAAGGAATATTTATGGCGGTATACGCCACCATAAGCAAGGTGTAGGTTGTAAAGGCGTAAATAATTTTATCGGTGCCTTCAAGCTCTGGTGTGGTAAACGCTAAAATACTAATAAGCGCAAAGGGCAGGGCAAGCCATAATAAATAGGGCCTAAAATGGCCAAAGCGAGACTGAGTTTTATCGGCTAAATTACCCATAACTGGGTCAGTGATGGCATCAAATAACCTAACCACTAAAAATAGGGTGCCTACCACAGCAGGAGAAAGCCCTACTACATCGGTGTAGTAAAGCATTAAAAACATCATAACTGTTTGAAAAATAATATTGCTTGCCGTATCACCAAGGCCATAGGCTATTTTTTCTTTTACACTTATCATGATGTTAGGTTCTCGCTTTTTGATTTTTATTTATGCGATTAATCGAATAGACTTCATTGGTTACTTACGGCTTTGTATCAAGTGTTTATAAGCTTGGCCACTGGCTTTTATAGTACGTTGCTGAGTTTTATAATCAACGTAAACAATGCCAAAGCGTTTTAAATAGCCTTCTGCCCATTCAAAATTATCCATTAAGCTCCACGCAAAGTAACCAATAATATTAACACCTTGCACTGTGGCATTATGCACCGCATTTAAGTGGCTGTTGTAATAGTTTACGCGATCTGCATCATTTACCTCGCCATTTTTAATGGTGTCGGGCATCGCTGCGCCGTTCTCGGTAATATAAACAGGCGGTAAGGTATAGGTATTATTAAGTGTTACAAGTAGATCGGTAAACGACTGCGGGTAAATTTCCCAGCCCATATCGGTTAACGGCCCTTGTGGAGCAAGTGGCTCGTATATTTCGCTCGGGTGTGCTTTGTATACTTGGCGCGTATAAAAGTTAATGCCCAAGTAATCTATAGATTGTGAAATTATATCCATGTCGCCTGGGTGGATTTCAGGCTGCTGATTGCTGGGAAGCTGCTTTATAATATCGGGGTATTGGCCGTTCATAATTGGTTTCATATACCATTGATTTAAATAATCATCGGCGTAGGAAGCGGCGTTAATGTCTTCTGGTGACTGTGTTAATGGATAACAAGGTGTAAAATTAAGCACAATACCATTTTGAGTATTAGGGGAGGTGTGCTTTAGCACATCCATTGCCAAGCCATGGGCAAGTAATAAATGGTGCGCTGCTTTTTTACCATATTGTTTGCCTATTAAACCTGGGGCATGTATGCCTACTTCGTAGCCTAAAAATGCACTGCAAAATGGCTCATTTAGGGTCGCGTACGAAAATACCCGTTCGCCAAATGCTTGGCTAATAAGCTTTACATACCGAGCAAATTCATAAGCGGTATCGCGATTTAACCAGCCGCCTTTATCTTCTAAATGTTGGGGTAAATCCCAGTGATATAGCGTTACAAATGCTTTAATGTTGCGCTTATTAAGCTCATCAAGAATATTAGTATAAAACTTTACGCCCTCAGGATTTAGTTCTCCCGATAAGGTCATTACTCGCGGCCAAGATATAGAAAGTCTATAAGCATCAACACCGAGAGAGTCTATTAATTCAATATCGTTATGCCACTGGTTGTAATGATCGCAGGCAACATGTCCATTTGAGTTGTCGGCTATTTTGTTTGGTGTTTCGCAAAAGGTATCCCATATACAGGGCAGGCGATGTTCAATTCCACCTTCAATTTGAAATGATGCCGTAGCCACACCATAAACAAAGTTTTTTGTTAATAGAGGTGAATGAGATGGTAACGATAATTTTGTCATTAGTAACAAACCTTTTTAAACCTTAAATGCATAAATAGCCACTGTATTTAATGCGATGAAGCGTAAGGGCGCATTTATAAAAAAATAAAACTTGTTGAAATATGTTACAGGTTCGTATTTAATTACACGTGAAAGCGCTTACATTTTTAGATTAGTGTTAATTGATACGAAGGTCAACTCTTTAATGTTGCTGGGTTACACGGCAATTTTTAATAACGACTTTTGTATTAGGGCGTATTAATCTTTGATGGTTGAATTTGCAGCTGTATGTTTGGTTTTAGGCAAGGCAGAGCCTATGAAGTGTGGTTATTCCCCATAAATAGGCGATAACGCAGCATAAATGCCAAACATGCGTTGCCCTTCGGGTTCTTTCTAGGGACGATTAACTCTTTGTTGCTTGGTTTTTACTTAGCCCGCTAGGTTACAAACCTCGCGCCGCGATTTAATCTCCCCTAGATTGAACAAATTTCAATCCGCAAAGAACAACACGCCCTAATTTATAATAATAAATTGCGGAGAGCCTATGGCCAGTTCAGCACCACTGACGACACACACACAATCGCAAAGCTACCCAGATAAAAACTATGGCTTTGCATTAACGTCTTTAACGACTTTATTTTTTATGTGGGGATTTATCACCTGCTTAAACGATATTTTAATTCCGCATTTAAAAGCGGTGTTTAACTTAACTTATGTTCAAGCAATGCTGGTTCAGTTTTGTTTTTTTGGGGCTTATTTTTTAATGTCATTGCCAAGTGGCCACATAGTTAAAAAATTAGGTTACAAAAAAGGCATTGTAGCGGGGTTACTTATAGCTGCATTGGGTTGTGTGCTTTTTTACCCAGCCGCGGCACTACATAATTACCCGGTATTTTTGTTTGCTTTGTTTGTTCTGGCAAGCGGTATTACCCTGTTGCAGGTTTCGGCTAACCCTTATGTAAGTTTACTTGGCGCCCCTCAAACAGCCTCTTCTCGCCTTACCTTAACGCAAGCATTTAATGCGCTAGGCACTACGGTTGCCCCTACATTTGGTGCATTTTTGATTCTTGACTCTGCCTCTGAAGCGTTTTTAACACCGGCGCAAAACGCAGAATCAGTACAACTTCCTTATTTACTATTAGCTGGCATGCTTATTTTACTAGCCGGTATTTTTGCATGGCTTAAATTGCCAGACATAATGAGTGAGCAAAAAGAAGCCGCACAAAAGTCAGAGACAATAGAGGGCAGTGCATGGCAATACCGCCATCTTACACTCGGTGCTGTGGGTATTTTTATGTATGTAGGTGCAGAAGTTGCCATTGGCAGTTTTTTAGTCAGCTTTTTAGCGCAAGAAAATATTGCCGGTTTAAAAGAACATGTGGCTGCTCATTACATCACCTATTATTTTGGTGGTGCTATGGTAGGGCGATTCATTGGTGCAGCGGTAATGCAAAAATTACCTGCTGGCAAAGTACTTGGCTTTAACGCAACTATGGCTATTATTTTAGTGGTTATAGCCATGAGCACGTCGGGTCAATTAGCAATGTGGTCAATCCTACTGGTTGGATTATTTAATTCTATTATGTTCCCTACTATTTTTAGTTTAGCGCTAAATGGGCTTGGAAAGCACACCGCGCAAGGTTCTGGCATATTGTGTTTGGCGATTGTAGGGGGGGCAATTGTGCCACTTTTACAAGGTGCGCTTGCTGATAATGTGGGTGTTCAGCTTTCGTATGTTTTACCAATTTTTTGTTACTTATTTATCGCGTTTTATGGTTTAAGCGGAAGCAAACCAGTTCAAGTTCAGGAGACTCTATAATGAAAACCCCTTTTTCACTTAACAAAATAGCACGTGCCTCATTAATTGCATCAGTAGGCATTTTATCGGCTTGTTCAAATGACGCGACAACAACTCCTGAGGCGAATAATGGGGTGTCTAAAACAGCGCAAATTTGGCCAAAACTTAATATTGCCGTAAAACAAGACCCACAAATTGAAGCCAAAATAGCAGATTATTTAAAAACAATGACGCTTGAGCAAAAAGTAGCTCAAATGATTCAACCAGAAATTCGCGATATTACCGTTGAAGACATGCGCAAATATGGCTTTGGCTCATACCTAAACGGGGGAGGAGCGTTTCCTAATGGTGATAAACACGCAACCCCCATGGATTGGGTAAAATTGGCTGAAGATTTTTATCAGGCGTCGGTAGATGATTCTATCGATGGCAGTAAAATACCCACAATGTGGGGTACCGATGCGGTGCATGGTCACAATAATGTAATTGGCGCGACTTTATTTCCGCATAATATTGGTTTAGGGGCGGCAAACAACCCTGCATTGATTGAGCAAATAGCAGCTATCACTGCGGTTGAAGTAATGGCAACGGGTATAGATTGGGTATTTGCACCTACAGTGGCTGTTGTGCGCGACGACCGCTGGGGCAGAACCTATGAAGGTTATTCAGAAGACCCTCGCATTGTACGCGATTATTCAGCTGCAATTGTAAATGGTTTACAGGGCAAGGCCGATGGCGATTTTTTAAGTGATAAACGTGTTATTAGTACTGTTAAACACTTTTTAGGTGATGGCGGCACAGTCGATGGCGATGACCAAGGTAATAATATCGACAGCGAGCAAGATTTGTTTGATATACATGCGCAAGGTTATGTAGGCGGCTTATCGGCGGGGAGTCAGTCGGTTATGGCATCGTTTAATAGCTGGCATGGAGTTAAAAACCACGGCAACAAATACCTGTTAACCGACGTGCTTAAAACCCGCATGGGCTTTGATGGTTTTGTTGTAGGTGATTGGAACGGCCATGGCCAAATTAAAGGCTGTACAAACGAAAGTTGTGCACAGGCTGTTAACGCGGGGCTTGATATTTTTATGGTGCCAACTGGCGCTTGGAAGCCATTGTACGAAAACACCATAGCGCAAGTGAAAGCTGGCGAAATCAGCATGTCGCGTATTGATGATGCAGTAAGTAGAATTTTACGCGTTAAATTACGTGCCGGTTTATTTGATAAGCCAAGCCCGGCTAAACGTCAGTTTTCGGGTAAAACTGAGCTAATTGGTGCTCAGCAGCACCGCGAAGTTGCGCGTCAAGCAGTACGCGAATCACTTGTTTTACTTAAAAACAAAAACAATATTTTGCCTCTTGATGCAAACCAAACTGTATTAATTGCTGGCGATGGAGCTGATAACATAGGTAAGCAGTCGGGTGGTTGGAGTATCACTTGGCAAGGGACTAATAATAAAAATGCTGATTTTCCTGGTGCCACGTCTATTTATGCAGGCCTTGAAAAACAAATTACGCAGGCGGGTGGTCGTGCCATTTTAAGTGTGGATGGCTCATATGAACAGCGCCCAGATGTGGCTGTTGTGGTATTTGGTGAAGAGCCTTATGCAGAAGGGCATGGTGATAGAGATAACCTAGAATTTGAGCGCGGTAATAAAAAATCGCTCGCATTATTAAAGTCGTTAAAGGCACAAGGTATACCCGTTGTATCGGTATTTATTTCGGGTCGTCCTATGTGGGTTAACAGCGAGCTCAATGCCTCTGATGCATTTGTTGCAGCGTGGCTGCCTGGTACAGAGGGTGGCGGTATTGCCGATGTTATTTTAAAAGCCAAAGATGGCAGTATTCAGCATAACTTTAGCGGTAAGCTTTCGTTTTCGTGGCCTAAAACAGCAGTACAAGCAACGGTTAATAAAGGCGATGACGATTACAGCCCTCTATTACCGTACGGTTTTGGCTTAACGTACGGCGATAAAAATGTTTTAGCTGATAACTTAAATGAAGAGTCTAACTTGGATAATTCGGCGCTAACTAGTATGGATATTTTAGTTGGCGCACCGGTTGCTCCATGGCGTTTATTACTTAAATCTGGCGATGAACTATTAGATGTATCAAGTAGTACTCATCAACTGGGTGCACTTAAATACCGTACTGAGGATAAAACAGTTCAAGAAGACGCGCGCCAATTTAGTTTTAGTGGCGAGCAAAAGGCAAGTGCTGAAATAGTCACAAGTTTTGCTGAAGATACCATTACGTATTTAGAGGCTAATGGCGTGATTAGTTTTGATATTAAACTCAATGAACCACTAACCGATGACGTAAACCTTGCTATGACTTGTTCAGGTGAGTGTGGTGGTGCGATTGCCTTGAGTAAAATGGTTGATCAAACAATCGCAAATAAATGGCAGTCGGTGTCGGTAGACTTACGTTGTTTTGCTAACCAAGGTGTAGACTTTGCAAGCCTTACAAGCCCGTTCAGTTTACATGCAAGCAGCAAGACCTCAGTGTCGGTAGCAAACATTCAGTTTGTGCCAAATAAGGCAGACTCTGCTGGGCTTAAATGTCAGTAATCATTTTGTTTTAGTGTGTATGTCAAAGCCCTTCAATTGAAGGGCTTTTTTTATGTGCATACGGATTTTTTACTTATAAACGGGTTTTGTGCAGATTCATATATGACTTTGTCGCGTCCTGTGGTTTTAGCAATATACAAGCGCTTATCTGCTGCACTAAGTAGCGATTTAAAAGAGCTTGTGTGCGTATTGCTGCATGCAACCCCTGCGCTTATTTTTAAACAAATGGTGTTGTCGAAATAGCTAAAAGGCTTATTTTTAATGTTTTTCCTGAGGGTGTTTGCCGCGCTCTGCGCCTCATTTAACGTACAGTGGCTAAGTAAAATAGCAAACTCTTCGCCGCCAACACGCGCGGTAACCGCGCTCTTAGAAAAAAGTGCTGCAATATGCTGTGCAATCCATTTTATTGCTTCATCGCCTGCATCGTGCCCATATTCATCGTTAACACGCTTAAAAAAGTCTATATCGACCATGATTATGCTAATAGGGTGTTCGGCATTATTTTTACTAAATAACGTATTGGCAATTGCATTTAAGCCGCGTTTATTTAATAGCTGGGTTAATGGATCGCGATTAGCGAGTGAGTTGAGCGTATGCTCTGTATTGGCAAACACTAAAAAAGGCAGCAATAGGGCGGCGCTGGTGGCAAGCATTAAGTGCACGCTCAAAGTAAATTGCAAAACAGAGGTAAAGTTAAAGTTTATCGCAGTAACAAACGGCAGCAGTAATAAAACTCCCTGTATTAGCATAACGAGCGCATGCAGTAATAGGCAAAGCAATAACATACGTTGTTGTAATTTTGCTATAAAGCGGGCGTTTAAAACAATATACGAAGCATACACAAATAACCCTGCCACAGTTAAACTGACCAATATTTGCTCTGCTGCAGTGTTGTAAACTGCGAGTAAAAATACCGCAGCCACAATGAGTAAAGAGCTAACTTGCCTGCATGTGCCTTTATTTAACGGATTGAGTGCTTTTAATCCCATAATTAAAAAAAGTGGGCAAGCAATAATAAATAGACTGGCAAAATAATGGGTAATAAACGGCCATGCAATGATCACGCGTAAGCTTGCGCATAGAATGGCGAATGTAAAGGTGACACAAGCAAGGCCCAAATATAAAAAGCTTGTTTGTTTTTTATATTGATAAATAGAGACAAAATACAGCCCGATTATAAGGTTTAAAATAAAAGAAAGGCTTATAACGGTTGGTAAGTGCAGCATAGAAAAGTTCTTTTATTATTAAATGGCTACTTTAAATTATGGCGAGATACTAAGGCTTACATTGATTACAACAGCTTAGCTTTAAGTAGTATTTTATAACCTTTGTAAGGTGTATCTATGCTGAATCCCCTTATTTTATTAAGCTGCTTAATGCAGAGTCTATATCTGTAAAATGAAAACGATAGTTATGCGCTAACGCTTTTTTGGGTATTACATACTGCCCTGTTGTAAGCAAATCTGACATTTCACCCATTAACACTTTTAGCACTGGGGTTGGCATAGTGAGAGCGGATGGGCGAGACAATGCTTTACCCAAGCTTTTGCTAAATGTTTTATTGCTTACGGGGGCAGGAGCAGTCGCATTAACAGGCCCAGATACCTCTGTGTGCTTAATAATAAATAAAATAAGCTGAATCATGTCATCAATATGAATCCACGACATACCTTGCTCCCCATCGCCAATGGGACCACCTGCAAAAAATTTAAACGCAGGAAGCATTTTACTTAACGCGCCGCCATTTTTGCTTAAAACAATGCCCGTGCGTAATAAGCACACCCGTGTTTTGTCACTTTGTGCTTTTAGTGCTGCGTGCTCCCACTCTTTACAGAGTTGATGGCTAAATTCATCATTAACATCGTTAGTGTCTTCGTCTACTGGGGTATCACCTTGGCGGCCATAATAGCCAATGGCACTACCAGATATAAATGTAGCCGGGGGCGTGGTGCAATTTAAAATAGCATCGCTGAGTTGCGTGGTAAGATTTATCCTACTGTTTTTAATTATTTGTTTTTGTGCCTGCGTCCAACGTTTGTTGACGATAGGTTCGCCGGCTAAATTAATCACGGTATCTACATGGTTAAAATTAACCTCATCAACGGTGCTTACTACATCAATATTATGGCCAAGCAATACATGAGCTTTGGTTTTATTTCGGCTAAGTACCGTTACTTTATGGTGATGTAGCAAAAATGGCGTTAGGTGTTTACCAATTAGACCGGTGGCGCCTGTAAAAAAAATATGCATAAAAACCTTACCAAAAATAAGTGTACGATTTGTTTAAAATGTATACTATTTAAACTATCTTAATGCAAATTATTACGTTAACTAAAAAACAACGATCACTTTGTAAATATTTCATTTAATTAGTTTTTGCCTTACACTAAAGCGAATTTCATAAGAAAAGGATTGGCGCGTTGGCAAGTTTAACTGGCGTAAATAAAAGTTTAATAATATTTGCCGCACTGGTGGTTGTATTAGCCGGTATTAAGGCCGCAAGTGTTATTATTATCCCCTTTATTTTGGCAGCGTTTATTGCCATTGTATGTAATCCGCTGATTAAATTCTTTGGCCGATATCGTATCCCCAAAGGGGTTTCTGTAGTTATTGTGGTGCTTATAATTGTCGGCTTAGGTGTAAGTTTAGGTGGCTTGGTAGGACAATCAGTTAACGACTTTTCTCAGCAACTTCCAGAGTATAAAGCCCAGTTAAAAGAAGAGTTTGTATGGTTGGTCGATCTTGCATCGCAATACAACATTTTAATCGACAGAGATCAAATTCTCTCTATGTTTGACCCAGGTAAAATGGTCGATGTAGCCACTAATATGCTTACCGGCTTAGGTGGCGTAATGGCAAATATGTTCCTGATTATTTTAACTGTTGTATTTATGCTATTTGAAGGCCCTACGCTTAGCAAAAAAATCCACATGGCACTTGCCGACCCAGATAGAAAAATGGAGCAAATAGACCGCTTTTTGGCTTCTATTAATTCATATTTAGCCATTAAAACATTGGTGAGTTTAGGCACCGGTGTGATTGCTGCGCTGTATTTATGGATTTTAGATGTTGACTACTTTGTGTTGTGGGGAGTTTTAGCCTTTATGTTTAACTATATTCCTAACATAGGCTCTATTATTGCCGCAGTACCCGCCGTATTGTTAGCACTTATCACACAAGGCCCCCTAACTGCAGGCCTCGTAGGCGCAGGGTATCTAATTATTAATACGGTAATGGGTAACATTGTAGAGCCTAAATTTATGGGTAAAGGGCTTGGGCTTTCTACCTTAGTGGTGTTTTTGTCGTTAATATTTTGGGGCTGGTTATTGGGGACTGTAGGTATGTTGCTATCAGTACCGCTAACTATGATTGTTAAAATAGCTCTTGAGGCAAGTGATGAAGGGCGGTGGGTCGCCACGCTACTTGGTACAGGTCAGTCGATAGACGAAAAATAATATCTAATTGTTTCCATAGCTTAAAATGACGTGTTTGATAAATCTAAAAAAGCGATTAATACGCAGTATTAATCGCTTTTTTATGGGGGATACCCCTTATTAAAGTGGTTTCTTAAGTACTTGCGTAAACTGTTCAATAAGCGCAAGTTCACATAATTTGTAATCAATAGCAGCTTGGCTGGCATTAGGTAGCTTTAATAAATAGCGCCATTGGCAACTTGATTCAATATACTTTTGGTGGTTGTCCACGCTGCGTTTAAATAGCATCAGTATTTGCGTGTTTCCGCTTTGTTCTTCTAGTTTAGTGAGTTCATATTTACGTTTTTGAATCCATGTCCCTTGATTGTACTTAGCCTGATTTATTTGCGTGTCTAAACACTGCGTGTAACGTTTGGTTTGACTTGGCGTTGCGTTTTGCGCAAGCGTGCACTGAGCTTGTGCGTTGGCATTGCCACTTAAAGCTAATAGGCTTGCAAGTGTGATTAGAAGGCTATTTTTTATCATTGTAATTAAACTCTAAAATAAATTGTGCGCCGCCCAAGGTATCAGACTTATTAATGGTTAAGTGCCCGTTATAAGATTTAACCAAGTCAGAGACTATCGCCATACCTACACCGTGGCCGCTTTCGTAAGTATCAAGGCGGGTACCACGGGTTAATAAAGACTCGCGCTTATCCTCGGGTACACCAGGTCCATCGTCACTAATGCCTATGCACAGTGTTTTACTTTGAATGACTTGTATTTCTACTTGCGAGCGACACGCTTTACAGGCGTTATCAATTAAATTACCCAGTAATTCCATTAAATCTGTTTGGTCACCTAAAAAGTAATCTTTATCGGTCACGGTGCAATTAAATATAATGTCTTTATCGCGGTATACCTTAGCCATTGCACTTAAAATAGAGTCAATAACAGGTTTAACTGGGGTTTGTTTTTTCCATGTATCTGAGGCGCCAGTAGCGGCACGCTTTAACTGATGCTCGATCATCACATTAATTCTATCAAGTTGCTCTTGGGCATCGGCATCATTAGCAAGCGGGCTTGATTTTAATACAGCAAGGGGGGTTTTTAATGCATGTGCTAGGTCACTTAAAGAGGCTCTGTAGCGCTCTTTTTGACGCTGCTGTGATTCTAGCAGTAGATTTAAATCTGATTTGATCGTTTGCAGCTCTACAGGGTATAAGCCTTTAATCTCTTGAATATCGCCCGACTCAATGGCTTTTATTTCTTTATCAAGACGTTGTAATGGTCGGCCGCTCCAAATAAACCCAATTGCCATTAAACCGGCAATCGCAATACCCATTATAAACATCCAATCGACTAAGGTTTGCTTAAAGCCATCCATTAACCTTAGCAATGCATCGTTTCGTTTGAGTAATATAAAACGTGCCTGCTCAGATTGATCAATATTATTTAAAATGACCGTTAGGCTTAATTGCCAATAAACCGCATTGTTATAAACCACGCGTCTAAAGTCGGCTGCACCTGCTTTAGGCTCTATGTACTCGGGTTTAAAGTTCACGTTTACTGCAGACTCTGAGTGCCACACAGGTACATCATCGCGGTAAATCATTGCGTAGGTATCTGAATTTAAGTTATTAAGCTCAGGCGTTAAAATTGTGCTGGGCATAATAATGCCGCGCTCAGTAAAGTCGACTTCAGAAATAAGGGAGTATAAGTGGGCTTCTAGATTTTTTTCGGTGGTTTCGACTAATGAGGCGTAATACGCTTTCCCAATCGAGTAAAACAAAATAGGCAGTGCCACCAATAAAACAAAGACAAGGATAAATCCTTGCCTTATTTTAAGCGATATTTGCGATGCTACCACTGACTTTTAAGCCTGTAACCACGCCCACGTAGTGTTTCTACTGGGTTTAATGTGCCTTCAGGGTCTAATTTTTTACGCAGACGAAGTACAAATACTTCGATAACGTTAGAATCAAGATCGAAATCTTGGTCGTAAATGTGCTCAGTAAGTTCTGATTTTGAAATTACTTTTTGCGGGTTAACCATTAAATACTCAAGTACTTTGTACTCATAGGCTGTAAGGCTAAGTTCTTTGTCGTTAACCCATACTTGTTGCGAGCGAGTATGAATTTTAATTGGACCCGCTGTCATTTCTGGATTTGCTTTACCCGCACTGCGGCGAATAAGTGCGTTACAACGCGCAATTAATTCTTCAACATGGAACGGTTTGGTTAAGTAGTCGTCAGCACCTGCATCTAGGCCTTCAACTTTGTCTTGCCAGCGATCGCGCGCCGTTAAGATTAAAATAGGAATAGTCACGCCCTGTGCACGTGCTTTATTGATTAGCTCAATACCGTCAATTTTTGGTAAGCCTAAATCAACCACCGCCATATCTAGCGGGTATTCTGTAATATGGAATAGGCCAGCTTCGCCATCGTGACATAAATCAACACTGTAACGTTCTTTCTCTAAAGCATTACGTAGGTTGTCTGCTAAGTGTAAATCATCTTCTATAACTAAAATTCGCATTTGCTAATCCTTTTTCACTTCGCCGGTTTTTTTATTTATATGTAAATCAACGACGTGGCCGTCAGATTTGAGTATACGTACAGTATAAAATTTTGCTTGTTCTGTAATTTTTAAGGTTTTACCGTCAGTTTCTTCTTTTGCAAGTATTACGGCTTTCTTTTTGCTGATCTCAGTTTTTTTAACTGCTTTAATAGCAGTTGTATTTGCGTGTACGGCGCCACTGACGCTAATACAGGCAATTAAACCAAGGGTTAATAATACACGCATGACGGGAACTCCTAGATCAAACCCAGCTATTCTAATTAACTAAGCTACTAAAACTCAAGTAAAAACGTCCAATATGCGCTTTTACATCCGCCAGCTTAATTAATTAGCAGTGAACCAACCCTGAATTAAATAACGTTTTAAATTCAGGGAGTTCGTTACGCCGGTAATACTTTTTTATATGGTTTTACAACGGTGTTTGCGTAAACGCCGGCTGCAACGTAGGGATCTGCTGCTGCCCATTCACGTGCTTTTTCAAGAGATTCAAATTCGGCAATGACCAATGAGCCTGTAAATCCAGCATCTTGCGGGTCTTCACTATCAATTGCTGGTAGTGGGCCGGCAACAAATAAACGGTTTTGAGATTCAAGTTCGCTTAGGCGTGCTAAGTGGGCGGGGCGGGCTTCTTTTCTTAGCGGTAAGCTGTTTTCAACGTCGGTTGAGTAAATCATGTACAACATAGTCATTCTCAAAAAAATGTTAAGTTTAATAACGCAAATACTAGCACAACGTTGATAGTTGGTGAACAAATTACCGTTAAAGCTAGGTTTACAGTTATTAATTATTTTTAGTGGGTAATTGCTTGAAAAGCGCGGCACAACACTGGTAGAGTCGCTTGAATAACTTAAAAATAACAAGGTTAATACATGAGCAATAATAGAGAGCACTTTAGCTCCCGTCTTGGCTTTATACTGGCTGCAGCAGGTTCGGCAGTAGGTATTGGCAACTTAGTAGGTTTTCCTGTTTCAGCAACTAAAAATGGTGGTGGTGCATTTTTACTTGTATACGCTTTGTTTGTTGCTTTTATTTGTTTACCGGTCATGATGGCTGAAATGGCTATGGGTCGTAACGCGCAAAAAGATCCACTAGGTTCTTACAAAGCGCTGGCAAATAACGATAAAAAATGGAAGTTTGCTGGCTTTTTGGCAGTATTAACGCCGTTTATGATTGCCGTATTTTACATGGTTATTACCGTGTGGATCTTTGGTTACTTAAGCCAAACTGCCATGGGTAATTTAGATGCACTGGCCGATCCGAATCATTTTGGCAGTTTTATAAATAGCTACACTGTTTTTGGCTACATGGCTGTGGTAGTTATTATTGTTAACCTTATTTTATTGGGTGGGGTTAAACAAGGCATAGAAAAAGCCGCTAAGTTTTTAATGCCGGCTTTATTTGTTATGTTGCTTGCCCTTGTTGCGTATGTATTAACGCTTGATAACGCCATGGCGGGTGTTAAATATTATGTTATTCCTGATTTTTCTAAAATGAGCGCCAGCGTCCTTAATGGTGCACTAAGCCAAGCGTTTTTCTCATTATCGTTAGGTATGGGTATTTTAATGACGTACGCCTCTTACATATCTAAAAAAGATGACATTGTTGGCAGTGCAAAAATGGTCGCTATTACCGACTCATTAGTGGCATTTGTAGCTGGTTTAATGGTGCTACCGGCAATATTTAGTTTTGATCCAAGTACTGACCCAGCGGCACTTTCTGATTCGTCTGTATCGATGATATTTGTATACTTACCTAAAATTTTATTAGCACTACAAAATGACATTGGTTATTTTGGTGCATCAGCCGTGGCGTTTTCGTTCTTTTTATTAGTGTTTTTTGCTGCGATTACCTCGCTTGTATCAATTGTAGAAGTACCTACAGCAACCCTAAGTGACCGTAAAGGGATAAGCCGTAAAAAAGCCTTAGGTATTTTAACGCTAGCTACAGGTGTATTAACTATATTATGTACTATGTCGTTTGGCATGGTTGATAGCCTAACGTCGTTTACGAGTTACGGCAGCGGTAATAAAAGCTTTTTTGATATTGTTTATGATGTATTTTACGACACTATATTGCCATTTAATGGTTTAATGGTGTGTTTATTTGTTATGTATCGTTGGAAAAAAGCGCGCCTAACAGATGAGTTAAGCCAAGGCTCACCAAATTACGCCGGCAGCTTTATGGAAAAATACGTTAACTTTTCGCTTTCTACGTTTATTCCGGTTATTTTATTAGCCATATTTATAAACACAGTAGCGACTAAGTTTTTTGCCTTTAAGTTATTTGGATTTTAGGCTAAAAAATTGCCAAAAGCCGCGTATTAACGCGGCTTTTTTTGTTGTTGAAAATAGCGGCTTAGCTTATAGCCCCTGAGTCTAGAGAACTGCCAATCCCCAGTGTAAACATCCACAAGCCCCATAAACTATGCTCAATAACACACACTATGGTTGAGCGGCTTTGCGCATAGGTAAACGAGAATAATAACCCGCCTAAAAATGCTAAGCCTACAGCCACCCAATTAGCATACACAATATGGGCAAGGGCAAACACTACTGCGCTTACCACTATACGCACTCTTTTTTTGGGCATAATGCGTTTATAGCGATGAAAAAAGTAGGTTCTGAAAATTAGCTCTTGTGGTAATACCGATAGCAGCGGGTATAGGAGTAGTAAAAGTAACCAGTTATAAAATGAGTGCAGCGGCATATTAAACCAGTTTTCTTGATGAATAATGCCGTAAAACACGCCTGAGAAAAGCGCGCCTAAAAAAAAGAAACTAAATAAACGCCGCTTTACTGCAGAAAACTGCCCCAGGCTTGTGAGTCTAAATCGCTTAAAGTGGGGGTCGTTCAGTAATAACATGCAGCACACGGTCATTAAAACAATCAGTGCGGGTATAAGCCAGTTAGCTAGGTAACTACGAAGGGTAAAGCCTATTAAAGGCAATAAAACAAATATGAGGGTAAATTCAAACCAGCGGTATTGATTGGCGTTCAAGGTCGTCTCTGATTGATTTTTTTTACACGCTATCAAGCAAAGACGACATTTTTATGACGAAGATGTTTTACTTTGCAGGTTCCTCTTCATCAGGGAAGTACTTATACAAAGCAAAAATAGTGATCAAAATACTCACAAAGGTAATGGCCATTAAGCCAAACACTTTAAAGTTAACCCAAAAATCGAGTGAGAAATTATACGCAATGTAAATATTCAGCACCGCAATACTTGCGGTTATGGTAATCCACATTAAGTTAAGTTTATTCCACACAGGTTCTGGCACTTCAATCGCCTGTTTAGAGTCGTTAGCGTTTTCGAGGATTGAGCTAAGAGCTTTTTTAACAAGATTTTTATTCAGCACGTAGCGGCTAATTAATAAGGTGAGGCTTAAGCCGGCGTAAATTAGCGTGGCTTTCCATTTTATATATTGTTCATCGTGGAGTACTAAGGTTAATGTGCCAAATACCGCTGCAATAGCAAAAAATAACCATTGGCGAGTAGGTACATGGCGGTGCTTAAAGTAGCTATACGCAACTTGAATAAGCGTAGTGACCATTAAAAGGCCGGTTGCCCAATAAATATCAACTAATTTAAATACCGCAAAAAATAATATTAGCGGGATGTATTCAATCAATGCGTGCATATACTACCTAAATTATACAAAAAGAAGTCAGAGAAGTTTTTACCACATAACACTAGGCAACTACAAGGTTGACTTGTTGCCCTGTAAGCCTTAGCCTGCGTGGCTTTATTTATTCATCATCATATCCCCACGCTTAACCAATACTGATTAAGTGTGCATTTAGGAGCCTACAATGAACAAAGCACAACTTGTTGCCAAAATGGCAAAAAGCAGTGAGCTTACAAAAAAAGACACACAAGCAGCACTTACAAGTTTACAAAAAGTAATCACTAAATCGTTATCTGAGGGCGACCAAGTACAAATAAGTGGATTTGGTACATTTGCATTAAGCTACTACCCAGCACGTACTGGGCGAAATCCTCAAACAGGCGAAAGTATTGAAATAGAAGGCGCTAACAAGGCTGTATTCAAACCTGCTAAAGCATTAAAAGATCGCCTTTAAGTAGCAACTTGCATAGACCTGTACCAGTACCAGCGACTAGTGCCTGCAACCCATACTTGCTAATAGCCCAGTTACCTTTTTAGGTTTAGTTAGCGCTATTAATCACAAAATTATAGTTCGGCGCATCCCGCTAATAGGGTGCGTCTACAAAATAAATACCCAGTTTTTAGTTAATGCCTAACTACTTCATCTTATAAGCAAAGCTTGTGTGTTGTTTTTTATATGCACTTTTAAATTAAGCTATGTAGATTATTCAAACCCTCTAAATGATTTACATAGCTTTGACAGCTTGAATTTACATTATTCATAATTTTCAGTACCTTAAGTTTGGCATTGCTTATGCTTTTAATAGGATGATTAAAACATTTTATTTAACGCAATAAGGAGATCTCTATGTCTACATTACAATCAAGCACACGATTACAAGGTAAAAAAATTGCTATTTTAGCCACTGATGGCTTTGAGCAAAGTGAGCTATTATCTCCACGTGATGCTTTACTAAATGCTGGCGCTGATATCGATATTGTGTCGGTAAAAGAGGGTGAAATCACCGGTTGGGACGAAGATAAATGGGGCGACAAGGTAAGCGTAGATAAACTTGTTACAAATGCCAGTGCCAGCGATTACGATGCGCTTATGCTGCCAGGTGGCTTATTTAACCCAGATACGTTACGCCAAGATAAGCACGCAAAAGCGTTTATAGACGGTTTTTTTGGCGCTGAGAAAAATAAACCTGTTGCAGCTATTTGTCATGCACCTTGGTTACTTGCCGAGATTAATAAATTACGCGACCGTACCGTTACATCATTCCCGAGCATTAAAAGTGATTTAATCAATGCGGGTGCAAACTGGGTTGATGAAGAGGTGAGTGTAGACCAAGGGTTAGTAACAAGCCGCAGCCCAGCAGATTTAGAAGCATTTAATGCAAAATTTATTGAAGAAATTTTAGAAGGTAAACATCAAGCTCACTAAGCTTGCTAAGTTAGGTTTTAAAAAAAGGGCATTTAAAATGCCCTTTTTTATGCGTAAATTGTAAGCATTTTACAATGTGGTTGCCGCTTTCATATCAGCTACAAACGCTTTTAACTGTGCGGTCATCGCGTCTAAATCATTAAGGTTTGCTTCAATAATCTTAACCACGGCTGAGCCTGAAATAGCACCTGCTGCGCCTGCTTTTAAAGCGGCTTTTACATCATCGGGTGTAGAAATACCAAAGCCTAATAAAGCAGGGGCTGCATGGTATTCTGTTAATTTAGTAACAATATTGCCTGCTGGCATTTGCGCTTTTGTATCGGTACCGGTAACACCCGCACGCGATAATAAATACGTGTAACCACGGCCATAAGATGCACATTGGCGCAGGGTATCGTCATCGGCATTAGGTGTGGCAATAAATATAGGGTCTATACCATTTGCCATGGCTGCTTTTCTAAACATTTTAGACTCGTGCAGTGGTACATCTGCAACTAAAATAGAATCTACGCCAGCTGCTTTAGCATCTTTATAAAATGTTTCTAATCCGCGCTTAAACACAAGGTTTGAATACAGTAATAAACCAATAGGAATATCTGCATTGTAATCGCGTATTTCTTTAATAATATCAAAGCAATCTTGCGTGTTAATGTTTACATCTAACGCGCGAATATTAGCGGCTTGAATAACAGGGCCATCAGCGATTGGGTCCGAAAACGGAATACCAAGCTCTAGTGCATCAGCGCCACCGTCAATTAGGCTTTTAATAATCGCAATACTTTGCTCTTTACCTGGGTCACCAATGGTCACAAATGGCACAAATGCACCTTGTTTTTGTTCATTAAGTGCAGCAAAAGTTTTACCGTAACGATCTGTATTTAACTGGCTCATAGTTGACCTCCTTGTGATAAAACACTGTGTACGTGGGTTAAATCTTTATCGCCACGGCCACTTAAGTTAACCACTAAAATGCTTTCTTCTGTTTGTTCTTCGGCGTATTTAAGCGCATAAGCAAGGGCATGGCTTGATTCTAAAGCTGGAATAATACCTTCGTTTTTAGCAAGTGCTTGGAATGCATCAAGTGCTTCTGTATCGGTAATACCGACATATTCAGCACGGCCTGTTTCGTGTAAAAACGCATGCTGTGGGCCAACTGCTGGGTAATCAAGACCGGCAGATACTGAGTATGACTCTTCTATTTGACCATCATTATTTTGCATAATGTACGTATAGGTACCGTGCAGTATACCTTTAGTGCCTTTACAAATTGTAGCGCCGTGCTCGTGGGTATCTAACCCTTTACCCGCAGGCTCCACACCAATAAGTTTGACACTTGGCTCGTCTATAAAGTCAGTAAACATACCAATGGCATTAGAGCCACCGCCAACACACGCAAGTACGGCATCTGGTAAGCGACCTTCTGCTTTTAGTACTTGTTGTTTAGCTTCTTCACCAATCACTTTTTGATACTCTCGTACAATTGTTGGGAATGGGTGAGGACCCGCTGCGGTACCAAGTAAGTAGTGAGCGTCTTGGTAGTTTGCAGACCAGTCGCGTAGCGCTTCGTTTACTGCATCTTTTAATGTGCCAGAGCCGGCTGTTACCGGAATAACCTCTGCGCCCATTAATTTCATTCTAAATACGTTAGGCTGCTGGCGCTCAACATCTTTAGCCCCCATATAAATGCGGCATTTTAAGCCAAGTAATGCACAGGCAAGCGCTGTTGCCACGCCATGTTGACCCGCACCTGTTTCGGCAATAACTTCTTTTTTACCCATACGCTTAGTTAGCAATGCTTGACCAAGAACTTGGTTGGTTTTGTGTGCGCCGCCGTGTAATAAATCTTCGCGCTTAAGGTAAAGTTTTACCTTAGGGTTTTTAATTAAATTACGCGTTAATGTGAGCGGCGTAGGGCGACCGGCATACTCGTTTAATAGCTTTGTAAACTCAGCCTGAAACTCAGGGTCTTTTTGTGCTTTGTTAAATTCGTTTTCTAACTGCTTAAGCGCAGGGACAAGTAGCTCAGGTACAAACATACCGCCAAACTCGCCAAAATAAGCTGGATTTTGCATTATAACCTCAATAATTTCTGATGCTTGTAAAAGCATTTTGTAATTTGATAGGGCACTTTTTACCCGCAGATTCTTCAACGCCTGAATTTAGATCAAGGCCCAGGGCACCTTGAGAAAGTGCGTCTTTTATATTGTCTGGATTTAAGCCACCCGCTAGCATAAAGGGGGTTGTTGCATCTTGCAGTACCGCCCAATCAAATGCTTTACCTGTCCCACCGGCTTGTGTATCGCTGTGTGTATCGTATAGGTGGCGGTCTACGCCTTTTACGGGGGCTGGCAATGTATCTTTAATTGCCTGTGCTTTCCAAATTTCACACCCTTTAGGTAACTGTGTACGCAGTGCTGTAATGTAATCGTCAGTTTCTTGACCGTGTAATTGTACTGCGGCCAGTTTTAGTTCGTGCGCGTATTGTACCACTTGCTGCGTGCTTGCATTAACAAACACGCCCACAAATTTAAGTGGTGCACTTTGGCTTAGTTCAATAGCGCAATCTAAGTCAACATAACGAGGTGATTTAGGATAAAAAATGAGCCCACCGTAGATAGCTCCATTGTTATAAGCGGCTTGAACGTCTTGTGTTCGGGTTAAACCGCACACTTTGTTATCACCTAAAATTACTTTTTTGCAGGCTTGCTCTAAATCGCGCTCAGCCATTAAAGAGCTGCCAATTAAAAAGCCATCGCATAACGGCGCTAAACGTTTAACATCTTGGTGGGTATAAATGCCTGACTCGGAAATAACCACTTTATCTGCAGGGATGAGTTTACGTAATTTTTCGGTGGTGGCTAAATCCGTGCTTAAATCGCGAAGGTTACGGTTATTAATACCAATAATTTGTGCATCAAGTGCAAGGGCGCGGTGCACTTCTTCTTCGTTACTGACCTCGGTTAATACCGACATCTTAAGCGAGTCGGCGACTGCATGTAGTGCTTTATATTGCTCATCATCAAGCACTGAGAGCATTAATAAAATAGCATCGCCGCCATAAATACGTGCCATGTACACTTGGTATTCGTCTATAAAAAAGTCTTTACAAATAAGAGGTTGCTCGACTTGGCTACGTACAAATTCTAAATAATCAAAGCTACCTTGAAAGTATTTAGCATCAGTCAGTACGCTCATGCAGGTAGCGTATTTTTTATAAACAGAGGTGATCTCAGTTAAATCAAACGGCTCTCTTATTAGCCCCTTTGAAGGCGATGCCTTTTTACATTCTAAAATAAATTGCGTTCCCGGCTTTGCCAGCGCTTCATAAAAGCTGCGGCTAGTTGGCACTGCTAGGTGTTTAAAGCTCTCTAGAGGGCGCGTGGCTTTGCGCTCTATGAGTTCTTGTTTTTTATCAGCAACAATTTTGTCTAATACATTAGCCATGACTTACCTCAATAATTGCATTTAATGTGTTCATGGCTTTGCCTGAACTGAGTAATGTGTGTACCTGTTGTGCGCCTTCTTTTAATGACTGTACTTTACCGCTTAGGTATAAAAGTGCAGCCACATTGACCGCGATTGCAGCATTGTGCGCATCACTGCCTTTACCTTGTAAAATAGCAAGGCTTGCATTTGCGTTGTATTGTGGGCCTTCACCGGCTAGTTGTTCAAGTGAATAGTTTGCAAGGTCAAAGTCGCTTGGGTTTAATGTGTACTGGGTTATTTCGCCATTGTTTAGCTCAACTACATTGGTTGGGCCGTGCAGGGCTATTTCGTCAGTGCCAGAACCATGCACTATCATTGCGCGCTGAGTGCCTAATGTTTTAAGTGTTTGTGCCATTGGCATACATAAAGACTCATCGTAAACACCCAGTAATTGCACTTGTGGTGCAGCAGGGTTAGCAAGTGGGCCCAAAATATTAAAAATAGTCCGTGTTTTCAGTGCAGTGCGTACGCCCATCGCATGGCGCACACCACTGTGATAATGCGGGGCAAACAAAAAGGTAAAATGTGTTTGCTCAAGGCAGTGTGCAGCCTGTGCTGGGCTCATATCAATATTAATACCCAATGCTTTTAATAAATCAGCAGAGCCCGAGTTACTCGATACGCTACGATTACCATGTTTTACCACATTAATACCTGCGGCAGCGGCAACAATAGCCGCGGTAGTACTAATATTAATTGTGTTTGAGCCATCGCCCCCGGTGCCACAGCTATCGGCAAGTTGCGTACTTGAGGTTTTAAACGCCACTGCGTTTTGACGCATTGACGCAGCAGCACCAGCAATTTCATCGCTTACTTCGCCTTTCATTTTAAGGCTAATTAACAATGCTGTGAGCTCTATTTCGCTCATGTTACCTTGCATTATTTGGTTAAATAATGCGTTTGACTGGGCATAGTTTAACGACTTGCCTTGAATAAGTTGCTCAATAGCGTATTGAACATTTATGGTCTCTTTTGTTTGTGTACTCATAATGTCCTCTATTAGTTGGTGCGCGTTAAGTACGCAACGCTTTGTTGAAGTAGCATTGCACCATTTGGCGTCAGTATTGACTCAGGATGAAATTGATAACCTAATGCTTTATCGTCGTGGTGATATATGGCCATAGGAATATCGTCAAATTGTGCAATTACCTCTATATTTTCAGGTACTTTGGTTGCCATTAATGAATGGTATCGCGCTACAGGCATGGTATTGCCTATTCCTTCAAACACCGGGTGCGGGTTTAAATTAATGATTGATGACTTACCATGTACGGTTTCGCCCGCGTGGCCGATTACTCCACCGTAACTTTGGGTAAGTGCCTGTTGCCCAAGACAAATGCCCAGCATGGGGAAGTGACCTTTAGCCAGTTCGATTAATTCCATTAAGCAACCTGCATCACTTGGTGCCCCAGGCCCTGGCGAAAGCACTAATAATACTTGCCCTTTCTCTTGGCGCATTTTATTAAAAATAACCTCTGCGCTTATATTATTTCTGTATACCACAAGCTCACAGCCCAGCATGGTTAGTTCATCAACAAGGTTGTAGCTAAACGAATCAAAGTTATCTAAAAAGTATATTTTCATTGGGTTTGCTGTACTCATTTTATACCGCCTTATAAGTTGATTTTATGGCGGTGATCACCGCTTGGGCTTTAGCGCGGGTTTCGTTCGCTTCGGCTTGCGGATCAGAGTCGTACACAACGCCAGCACCTGCTTGTACATAGGCGGTATTATTTTTTACAAACGCTGAGCGAATAACAATGCAGCTATCCATTGCACCATCGCCGGTTAAATAACCTACCGCGCCCCCGTAGCTGCCACGGCGTTTGCCTTCGGTTTGGCGTACAAGTTCGGCGGCACGCACCTTAGGAGCGCCTACCAGCGTGCCCATGTTCATACACGCTTGGTAAGCGTGAAGTGCATCAAGCTCTGGCTTTAATGTGCCCACCACACGAGAAACCAAGTGCATGACTTGCGAATAGCGGTCTACTTTTAATAGCTCTTTTGCATGGCGCGTACCGGCTACACTTATGCGTGCCACATCGTTACGGGCTAAATCAACCAACATTAAATGTTCAGCACGCTCTTTTTGATCGTTTCTTAGTTCAAGTTCAATACGGCTGTCTAAATCTGGGTTGATTGCCCCATTGGCAAATTTTCCGCGTGGACGAGTACCGGCAATAGGGTAAACTTCAACTTGTTTGCTATTTACTTCGTACTTAAGCGCCGACTCAGGAGAGGCACCAAATAAAGCAAATTCTTCATCGCGCATATAAAACATATAAGGGCTTGGATTTTGCTTTTTAAGCTGGCTATATGCGTGCAATGAATCAGGGCAGGGCAGTGAAAATGTACGCGAAGGCACAACCTGAAAAATATCTCCATCAACTATGTTCTTTTTAAGCTTAACTACTTGTTCGCAGTAAGTTTCATCGCTTATATCAACACTTACATCGCAAGTGCCTGTTTGCATAGGGGCGCTAAATTCTTCAGCTTTGTCACATAAGGCATTTAATCGTTCAAGTTCTTTACCTACCTCAAAACAATTAGCGTGTACGTCTGGGCCATTAAATACATTACCAATAAGCTCAGTAGTTTGCTTTTGATGATCGATAACCACTAAGGTTTCGGCTAAGTAAAAAACGTAGTCTGGACAGGTGTTTTCGCCATCGGGAACGTCGCTTAGCTGCTCAAAATTAGCCACCATATCGTAGGCAAATACGCCACCTAAAAATACCGAAAACGGGTTTTCGGTGGTGCTTTTGATACTGTTTATACAGGTGCGTAACGCGCTAAATGCATTGTCGGCAACCAGTTTACTTGCCTCGTCAATGTCGTTTGAGCAGCCTTTGTAAACAAGGGTTAGGTTGGTGTCGGTTAAGGTCGCATCGCAGCTTTGTACATTGTCTCTTAAATACGGCAGTAACTGTTTTCCGTTATTAGATTGAGCACTTAGCGTCACGGTTTTACCTTGGCATACAATGCGCAGTGCACAGTCAACTAAAATTAAGCTTTTAACACTGTCTTTAGAATCAATTTCGGCTGATTCAAGCAGTAGCGAGTTAGGCTTATCAAGTGAAGCATAAAGTGCAAGTGGGCTACTAATGTAGTCGCGTACTTGCGTTATGCTAGTAACTTCGCCTGGTGTGGTAGTTATATGACTAAAAATCAAACCTCATTCCCTCAAAAAATAAAACCCCGCAATGCCTTGGCAGTGCGGGGTTTGAATAACGATATCTAAATTACAAACAGATCATTACCGTCCCGCTATATCAGGCGCCACCACCAACGATGTGTAAGAGTAAGACCGTTATTCATGTTTTTTTGCCTCAAAATAAAAAATTAAATACGTAAAATTTAGTTATAAAAAAACCCGCATTATGCGGGTTTTGAATTTTTGCTAGACACGACAATTCATCACCCAAAAATTATGAGTGCCACCACCAAATAGTGTGTTGAATTGAATTGATCATTATTTTTAATTCTTAATGTGTCTTAAAGTGGCTACAGTAAAACGTATTTAGCGCTTTTGTGTCAAGTGTTTATTTAAAACAATTTAGTCAAAAAAGTTGTTATACTTATATAAACATTCATTCCCCTTAAATTTAAGCAGTTTCCTTTTGATAAAATACGATTTACACAGTCATACAACACATTCAGACGGGCAGTTAACGGTTGAGCAATTATTAAACCGGGCTGTAGAAAAAAACATTGATGTGTTTGCAATAACCGATCACGACACTGTGGCTGCTATTGCGCCGGCAAAAGCGTATATCGAAACCCAAAACCTACCGCTTAAGCTTATATCTGGCGTAGAAATTTCTACCAAGTGGGAAAGCTTTGAAATACATATTGTCGGGCTAAATATTGATATAAATAACACTGCCCTTACATCGTTACTATTGGCGCAGCAGCAAAAGCGGGATGAGCGCGCGATTGAAATTGGTAAAAGGCTGGCAAAAAACGGCTTTGATGGTATTTATGAGCAAGCCAAGGCGCTGGCAGAAAACGCCCAAATTACCCGTGCTCATTTTGCGCGTGCATTAATAGAGCGAGGGGTGGCTAAAAATTTTCCTGGAGTATTTAAAAAGTACTTAGGGCGCAGTAAAACAGGTTACGTACCTAGTGCTTGGTGTGATATGCAAACAGCCATTAGTGCCATACATGCTGCAGGTGGCGTGGCCGTACTTGCACACCCAGGGCGTTATCAAATGTCTAATAAATGGTTACGTAAGTTACTTGTGCAATACAAAAGTGACGGGGGCGATGCCATGGAAGTTGCACAGCCACAACAAGCGCCCACTGAACGCCAATTTTTAGGGCAACTGAGCCAAGAGTATGGTTTACTGTGCTCGCAAGGTTCTGACTTTCATTTTCCAACTAGTTATTTAGAGCTAGGTAAAAACTTATACTTACCCAAAGACTGCCAAGGGGTTTGGCAAGTGTGGGAAGGGCAAGAAGGAGCATTATCATGAGTCAATTAATTCATATTCACCCAGCAAACCCACAGCCACGATTGATCAGCCAAGCGGTTGATATTATAAAACAGGGCGGAGTTGTTGTTTACCCAACAGATTCGGGCTATGCCATAGGGTGTAACCTCGGTAATAAGCAAGCAAAAGAGCGTATAGAGCGTATCCGTGGTATAGAAAAACACCATAACTTTACGCTGGTATGCCGTGATTTGTCTGAGCTTGCAACGTATGCCCGTGTAGATAACCAAATGTTTAGACTTATTAAAAATAATACGCCAGGACCATACACCTTTATTTTTAAAGGCACAAAAGAGGTGCCAAAGCGTTTATTAAACGATAAGAAAAAAACCATTGGTATGCGCGTTATAGAACACCCTATTGCATGTGCATTACTTGCAGAGCTTGGGGAGCCGTTAATGTCGTGCTCGTTAATTTTACCGGGAGAAGAGTTTACAGAATCAGATCCAGATGAAATTTTAACGCGTTTAGATAAACACGTCGATTTAATTATTGACGGCGGACACCTTGCAGAGCAAGCAACCACGGTTATTGATCTATCAGAAGATGATATTCATATTTTGCGTGTAGGCTGTGGCGACACCAGTCCGTTTGAGTAACCTGTGTGAGTGATACAACACCGAGCGTTGATAATACTCAAAGCGAGCCAGTGCAGCAAAAGCTGCCACTGGCTTTTTTGCATGGCAAAGCCGTTGTAGATAAACCCGAAGATTTATACATTCCGCCCGATGCACTTGAAGTTATTTTGGAAACCTTTGAAGGCCCGCTTGATTTACTGTTGTATCTGATAAAAAAGCATAAGTTAGATGTACTCGAACTCTCTATTTTTAGCATTACTGAGCAATATGTCAGTTATGTAGAAATGATGAGTGAGTTTCAGTTAGAGCTTGCCGGTGAGTACTTAGTAATGGCCGCGTTATTGGCGCAAATAAAATCGCGTCTGTTATTACCTGTACACGAGGAGCTCGAAGAAGAGGAAGACCCCCGCGCAGAGCTAATTAAGCGTTTAAAAGAATACGAACAGTTTAAAAAAGCAGCCGAAAATATAGATGCCATTCCCCGCGTAGGCCGTGATATTTTTGTAGCTAATGCAACTATGCCGGTTATTGAAAATACCGCTCAAAACCTGCCAGAGCTTGAGTTAAAAGATTTAATGTTAGCACTGAGCGACGTGATGGCGCGCGCCAAAACATTTGAGCATCACCAAGTAACAGCTGAAGCACTCTCTACACGGGAGCGGATGAGCCAAATTTTAGCCCAGCTGAGTAACGCTAAAAAAGCACTGCCGTTTAGCGATTTATTCACCCTTAGTGAAGGCCGAAGCGGTGTAGTGGTGAGCTTTATTGCTATGCTTGAGCTTATAAAAGAAGGTTTAATAAGCTGTTTGCAAGTCTCACCTGATAGCCTAATTTATATAAACCTCACCGATACACCCAACAGCACCATTTAAAAGCATGAATGTGAAATTTACCGATGATGATACAGACACAATATCGGCTAACTTTAATTTACATGGCGTAACTAAACGCATTACGTTTGAATTAGGTAAACTAGCTAAGGGCAAGGTCTATGAGGCGGCTACCGTGCTGATGTTGAGGGCGAAATGAGTTTAAAATCGGCCGCTTAAGGGGGTATTATAATTTAGGCGCGTCGTTTTTGCTTTTTGTAGCGTGAATTCTTGATTCTAATAAGGGTTTTAAATGCGCTGGTAACCAGCGTAACATGACTTGGTGGTATTGCTCGGTTTGCTTAATTTTTTTTAATTGTTCATCTAATAGTTGAATATTTTTAGCGCCTTGTTCATTTTTAGTGCAGCCAATATAGCCATAGCTCAACGGTGGCGCTTCAACAATCGCTCGCTGAGTGAGATTTTCTTCAAAGTACATAGATTTAGCTAAGTAATGATGCTCGCTTGGGTAGCCTAATAAAATATCTAAGCGCTTTAAATTAAGCATATAAGTAAGGCTTGCTAAACTATTTCGTGTTGGGCGAATAACAATATCAACATCGGGGGTGTTATTTATTACACTATCGAGTTGTTCGCCATATGAGCGGTTCATAGAGACACCCAACGTGAGCTTTTTCTCTGCTAATAAATCATACAATGACACCGCTTTATCGCTAGGCACTTCAAGCGAGTCTGCCAAGCCTTTGTGCATAGCAATAGAGGGTGAGAGCCCTGTAGTTGAACTTTGTTCGCTAAAATGAATAAATTGTTCTCTAAATGCATTTTTATAAAGTGATAGGGCGCAATGTGTGGCTGATTTATTGGCTAGTTCTTGCGTAACTTTGCCAGAGGGGATAACAAGGCGATTAAACGTGATGTGAGGAAGTTGTTGTTCGAGTAAGGTTATAACGCTTTCATCACGGCCCTGGTGTTGGTATTTTCCATTTAAAATGTAATAGGGCGCAAAGTCGTGCGTTAGCCAGTTAATAGTGTGGGCGTAACTCGGTGAAGAAATACTTAAATAAAAGGTGATACACAAAAATGCACGGAGCATTACTACAACAACCTAAAACATCGAAAGTATTGCTATTGTAGTCAATTAAGTGCAACAAAGTAAAATGCCAGCTACAAAGCTGGCACATTTTTTTAACATTAACTGTCTGGGCAGTTAATTTCTCGCAATGATTAGTTGGCTTTTAACCATTTTACAAATTCGCGTGCTTCGCTTGCTTTTTGAAACATTGCGTTTTTCAAACCTTGCGTATCACTAAAAATAACACGTTGTTTGTTTACAGAAATTGATTGCACCGGATGGGCAATTTGGATCATAGATCCGTTGTATTTATAAGACATAATAAAACTCACTTTATTCTTGTTATTTACTCTGCGCTATTTTTTATAGCCAAATGCAGTTAATAAATTAACGATGTTGTGTTTAGCTTCATTACAGTGTTGACGATCTTTATGACACTTTTGCGATGATATAAAAAAATCATCAAGGTATTAATAGGGGTTCTCGCCGTACGATAACTTAGCTTTAAAATATACGTTTTGCGGGGCTTACTGGATCAGGGTAAAAAGGTTAACCGCGATGGTTTATTTAAACCAGAGAGGAAAGGTAACCTAAATTAAAAATGTGTGCAAGCTATTTATTTAAAAATTATTTATACTTAATTTTATCAACTGCTTAAACGCATGGATTTTAATCTTTAAAAGGTAAGTATGAATTACATAATAGTCAGTGATATTTATGGTTTAACGGCACCTTTCAAGCGGTTATTAGATAATATACAAGTCACTTCAGTGGCCATAGACCCCTACAATGGTCAGCTACAACTCATTGATAGTGAAAAATATTATTATAATAAATTTATAAATGACTGTGGTCATGATAATTATGCCGCAAAACTTTTAAATGTATTTAATAACCTTAAAGAGCCCGCAACGTGCATAGGGTTTAGTGCAGGGGCAAGTGCTGCATGGCGTGCGCAGTTATTAACAGGCAATCCACACCTAAAAAAGCTGATCGGCTTTTACCCTTCGCAAATTAGAAATCATTTAGATATTTCGGCAAAAGTACCTTGCACGTTTATTTTTCCACATACAGAAAAGCATTTTAATGTAGATGAAGTGATAAGTGCTTTAGCCAGTAAAAACCAAGTTACGTGTAACAAAACACCATTTTTACACGGGTTTATGAATGCGTACTCAGCTAATTACGATGGCAATGCGTATGATGAATATTGCGCACTTATTAAAAGCCTTTAAAGTGAATTTAACTGCGTTTTAGTAATAACAGGAAAGTCGATACGTGTATTATATTGTGCGTACAAGGTGGTAAAAATACTACTGCGCGAGAGCTTATCTAAATCTTTTATAAGTGTTTTGGCACTCGCGCGTGCAGTTCTGCAGCATTTTTGGTATTGCTTTATTACAGTAGCGACGCTTTTACCTTGCTTTTGAAGAGCTAAATCAGCCTCTGCAAAAAATGCAGCTCCTGTCCAATATACGCGCTGTTGTGCGCGCTGTTTCCACATATCACTTGAAAGCTTATTAAGCGGTTGCTGTTTTGTTTTGGTCTGTAAGCGTGCTCGCTCAAACCCTGCGTTCAAGCGCTGAACAAATTGCGCTTGGCTGATCACACCGCTGTCGCGCATTATGACGTTTTGCATGTAACTAGCAAACCCTTCGCTGAGCCAAAAGCCTGAGTAAGGCAGCAATGGTAGATATAAATGTGAAAGCTCATGGTAGAGCGTCCAATCTTTTGTAAAAGCATTTAAACTTGCATAGCGGTCAATATGCAGCTCTAAGCCATCTGGGTTATCGCGTTTTACACTTGCCCATGGCACGGGTTCAAAAGCAAAATATTGTGGCTTTAAATAAATAGGTAAGGCGCTTTGTTGTAATGGACCTAACGTATTTTGTGTTTTTGTAAGGCTTTGATTTATCCAAGTAGCCACTGTTTTTTGGCCCTTAGTCGTAAGCGAGTCTAAATTATGAATAACCACATCGACCGCTGAGACTTGCAAAGAGTAGGTTAACAATAATAGCCAAAAATACTTCATTTATACCCCCTAAATACGCGCTTTATACAAGACCCACTTTTCAATTAATTAAGCACATGTAATTTGCTATTTTTTTAACTAATATCAATTATAAAAAGCAAATTGCATACATGCACAAGCAAGCATGATTTAATCAACTAACACTATTTTTAGTATAGGTATTAAGCATGGCTTATCAGCATATTAAAATCCCTGAGCACGGACAAAATATCACTATTGATGCTAAAGGCCAGTGGCATGTGCCTGTAAATCCTATTATTGCTTATATTAATGGTGACGGGGTCGGGCAAGAGGTCACCCCTGCCATGCAGCATGTGGTCAATAATGCCATTGCACACTGCTACTGCGGGGAGCGAAAAATCCATTGGATGCAAGTATATAATGGCGAACAAGCAGCAAAGTTATATGATGGCGATTGGTTCCCAGAGGAGACGATTAATGCCGTGCGAGCCTGTAAAATAGCAATTAAAGGGCCGTTAACGACACCTCTTGGCGGCGGTTTTCGCTCACTAAATGTGGCGCTAAGGCATGAAATGGATTTATTTGTAAATATGCGCACTGTTAAAGGATTAAGTGCGTTGCCATCGCCGTTAAAAAATCCATTTTTAACTAACATAACAGTGCTGCGAGATAGCAGCGAAGATGTCTATTCAGGAATAGAGTGGCAAGCCGGCAGCGTTGAGAGTGAGAAAATGCTCGACTTTTTATGTGAAGAAATGGGGGTAACACGTCTAAGGTTTTCACAAGAGTGTGGCATAGGCATAAAAAATATATCTAAAGAAGGCTCCGAGCGCCTAGTACGCTATGCAATTAATTACGCCCTTAAAAATAACAGCGAATCGCTAGCGCTTGTCCATAAAGGGAACGTGCTTAAATTTACCGATGGCGCCTTTAAACGTTGGGGGTTTGCTTTAGCGCAAAATGAGTTTAGCGCTACCCCACACGAAAACGGACGCTGGCTTAAAATAGCACGCGCAAATAAACCGCCTTTAATCATTAAAGAAGTGATAGCCGATAATATGCTGCAGCAATGCCTAATGAACCCAGAGCAATTTGATGTAGTGGCAACCACAAATCAAAATGGCGACTTTTTGGCCGACATGCTTAGCGCACAAGTTGGGGGGGTAGGAATAATGCCTGCAGCCAATTTAAATAACGATGTGGCTTTTTTTGAGCCAACCCATGGCACGTTTGAGCGAATAGCAGGGCAAAACAAAGCAAATCCTAGCAGCAGTATTTTAAGTGGCGCTTTAATGCTTAAGTTTATGGGCTGGGATGAAGCAGCAACGCTGATTGAACACGCGCTCGAACAAGCACTCAAAAACGGTAATTTAACTTTTGATTTAGCGCAGAATAGCAATGACTCGATAACCCTAAGTTGCAGTGACTTTGCACAAAAGGTTATCGAGTATTTTTAAGCAGCTCCATTATTAGGCCGCTGTGGCTGTTTTTGCCTTGTGTACACATGGGCGATTAGTAAGCTGTGCAGCGCGGTGGTAAATATCGTGTGCATTAGGTTCATCACACTGCGTACCGCTAAGTGTATCCATTAATGCAACCACTATAATTGCTGGTACTTGGCAGCAGTATTCATCAAGTACGGCCTCGGTTGTTTGTGCATCTACATGACAAAGCGGGTGGTCTTTACGCTGGTATGCATGCAGTAGCGTATCTACTTCTAAAATGTCATCGGGCTGGTGCTTTGTTTTACGGCATTTACAACCAAACTCGTCAACCAAGGTCGCAAGTGCTTGGTATGTCTCTGCGGTATTGGTTTTAGTGCATAACTGCTGGGTAATAAACTGATGTAAATTAGCATCAATAAATAACCCGTCTTGTTGTGTGAAGCTTGATGTTGTCATAATCATTACTCTTAGTTTGTTGGCTTAACTTCACTTTAGCGCTAAGTGTATTATTTATGAAATTGTTGTTTTCAATAACTGATATTGATTTTATCAATAGTAAATGAAAGCTTACTAAAACTCACCTAGCATGCTTAATTAAAGTGGTGCAAAAACCTATAAAAATGCACAAAACTGGGACACACTAAATAATAGTTAAAAGCATAATTTAACTAGGTGTTTGATTTTAAGTGTTTTTTATTTATGTGGAGGATTGGCATCAAGGTTGCTAAATATAAAGGGTAGGGTTCACTCCTATTTCTACGATTTCAAAAGCGCCATGGTATTTTCCCAAAGTTGAATACCATGGCGCTTTTTTATTTTTAAAAGAGCAATACGCATATAATGGTTGTGATAAAAACGACGAAATAAAGTTTATGATGCCAGTTTTTCTTATAATTTTTTCGATACTGTTTGATCATAATATCAACATCGTCTTTTGAAAAAACATGTTCACATCGGTAGCACTCTTGTATACCTTTTTTAATAAACGCACCACATTTTATACATCTATAAATATAGCTAAGGCGGCTGTCGCACAGGTAAGGATATTCTTTTTTATTCTTCATAATTGTTATTCATGTAAGCTTCTTTTTTGCTTTACTATTTTTTCTATGCCGTGCGCGACGGTTATACACCCTAAACCTATTCCACCAAAAATAAAAAAATAGAACTTTTTGGGACTCGATTCGATAGAAGCAATTACCCGTTCCCCTCCTTTATTATGTATAACGCCATCGTTATAAGTAAAGTAGCTCCATAGAATGAAAAACAAGCCCAGTAAAATAGTTACGTATGCTTTTGTTTCTTGCTTTGAGTTTTGCTCTGATATTTCTAATTGCTTTAAAACTTTAGGATCTACTCTCTTTGGGTTGTTGAGCTCTTCTATTATGCGCTTGTATCTTTGTGGGTACTTGTTTGCATCAATAGTTTCAAGTGCTTCATGTAATTCTTTAAGAGAATAATTAGAGTAATCAATGTTGATAATGATTTTCCTTAAATCTTTTTAATACATTTTGAGCTGTAATCAGAATTTTAAATTAAAGAAAATTACTAATTACCTATCAGCCACTGTTTTAGCAAACTCAAGCAACTCACGGCGTAACCACTGGTGTGCGGGTGCATGGTGAAGTAGCGGGCTCCATATCATTTTTACCTCAATAGGGACTATTTGAAACGGTACTGGGCTAATGACTAAATCGGTATGTGTGGTTAACAATTTAGCTTGCCTGCGCGGCAAGGTAGCAATAAGTTGCTCAGATTGGCAAAGCAAACTTGCAATCATGTAGTGGCGGGTAAACACCCGTATTTTTCGGGTTTGCTCTAACTGCCAAAGTGCTTCATCTACCCAGCCTAGCTTTTGCTTACCTGATTTGTTGGTAACGGCGGCTTCTGGTCCCCAACCAGCACGGTTTACCCAAATGTGTTCTTTTTGTAGGTAATCATCAAGGCTTGAAAGCTGTAAAAAGGTATTTTTAGGATGGGTTAAACAGCAGTAATTATCTCGCCAAACGCTGGCTTGATGAAACGAGCGTGGTAGGCCGTTAAAACGATTAATAGCTAAATCGATAGTGCCTTTTTCCATATCTTGCAGATTTACATCGCTTGGGCTAAGTACATCAAAATTAATCCCTGGGTTTTTAGTTAACTGCTCAGTGATAAAGGGGGCAATTAAGGTCGACTCCATGTAGTCGTTTGCCATTATTCTAAAGGTCACCTCTGCCGTTGCTGGGTTAAATTGCTCACTGGGCTGAGTAATCGCCTCTGCCATTTTTAAAAGAGACTCTATTTCAGGCTTTAAGCTAAGTGCTTTGCTGGTGGGGGTCATAGAGCCTGCGGCACGCACCAGTAGTGGGTCGTCAAATAAATCACGTAATCGTTTAAGTGCGTTACTCATGGCAGGTTGTGTTAGCGCGAGTTTATTAGCCGCTTTTGAAACACTTTTTTCATCAATGAGCACATTTAAGTACACTAATAAGTTGAGATCGACGTTACGTATATTCATGTGGGCGTGTTGGCCTTTCAGGGTTGAAATTTGTTCAATCTAGGGACGGTTAAATCGCGGCGCGAGATCTGCCACCTAGTGGGCTAAGTAAAAATCGTGCAACAAAGAGTTAATCGTCCCTAGGAAGAACCCTCTGGGCAGTGTGTATTTGGCCTTTATGCGGCGTTAAAGTACATTTATGGGGAGTAACCACACTACATGTGCTTGCCTTGCTTAAAAGCCAAATTCACGGCTGCAAAATTAACCTCGAAAGGTCAATACGCCCAATAAATTTTATTTATATGCTTTATTAATTACCTAAATTAAAGCCTGCTTGCTAAGGTGTAAACAATTAATAAAAAATAACCGCTATAAGTGGTAAAAATAAAAGTGCTGTAATCATGTCAAAATCGTTAACTAATCAATCCAATAATGCGCTAAAGCAAGTTATTGCTACTAAGTTGGCCCGCGCTGTTTTTGCAGGCTTTGAAGCCATGTTTGCGCAGTTTTTAAACATTACGCTAGGTGCGCAAAGCCGGTTTGAACAACAAAAATATCACGATGTGCAAACTGCCATGCGCGAACGCTTACAAGTGTACGAACGTGAAGTAAAAAATGTCAGTGAAGCTGTCAGAGTAATTGCTTACGCTGAACTAACGTGCCCGCAAACATGGCAGCTAGCTAAGAATATATACGGCGATATGGTGCAAAACCATGAAAATAAACCCATAGCGCATACCTTTTTTAATTCTACCTTTGGTGCAATTTGGGACGATAAAAAAATACGTACCGTACATTTGTTTGTATTAAAAGCAAAATACAGAAGCGAGCCGCGTTCGTATGAAAACTTAGTGAGTAGAATATCGTTTAAAGATGGGTTTAACCATGCTGTAAAAACGCTTATTGCTCGCCAAGCATTTAGAGTGCCTTTTAGTCATTTAGACGCCGATCTACAGGCATTGCAAACAACCTTAATAGCCGGTGCAAAGCAGCAATGTAAACAAGTGTATGAGCTTATAAATTTAAATAATGGATATATAGAATACGCAAATTCATTATTTTTTAGAAACAAAGCCTGTTACTTAATAGGGCGCTGCATTGCTAAAAATGGTGATAATATGCCTTTTGCTATCGCCATATTAAATACTAATAGAGGGTTAAAGCTTGATGCCGTAATGATGGGCGCCGATCAGTTAAGTTTACTGTTTGGTTTTGCTCGCACCTATTTTATGGTTGATACCGACCAGCCCGCACGTTATGTCGATTACTTAAGCGTGCTAATGCCTCATAAAAAACGGTTTGAATTATTTAATGCGATTGGCTTTATTAAGCATGCCAAAACAGAGTTTTATCGATACAAAGTTGATACCACTAAAAATAGCCCGACTCATTTTAAATACGTGACAGCACCAGGTACACCCGGCATGGTTATGCTGGTATTTACCATTGAAGGGCTAGACTACGTTTATAAAGTAATAAAAGATAAATTTAGTGCACCCAAAACAGCAACAAAAGCACAAGTAAAAGCCAAGTACAATTTTGTAAAGCAAGCCGACCGTGTAGGGCGCTTAGTTGATACACACGAATTTAGGTATTTAGCGTTCGACCTCAGCCGCTTTAGCGACGAGTTACTTAAGCAAATGAAGGCACAAATTGGCAGTAGCATGGTTATATCGGGTAAGGCGCTTATTTTAAAGCATGTGTATGTTGAACGAAAAATGACGCCGCTTAATTTATACATTAATCACTGCTCTGACAAAGCATTACAACAGGTTATGACCGATTACGGTAAAGCGATTAAAGACTTAGCGGGTGCTAATATATTCCCAGGGGATATGCTAATGAAAAACTTTGGTGTAACCCGTTGGGGTCGTGTGGTTTTTTACGACTATGATGAAATTTGCCCACTTACTGATTGTCACTTTAGAGATGTGCCTATTGCGCAAAATGCGCTTGAGGAGTTAAGTAGTAATACTTACTTTGATATAGCAGAAAACGATATATTCCCCAGCCAGTTTAAGGTGTTTTTTAGTGCAAACGAAACGGCATTTAACTATTTTAACGATGAACATAGCGATCTGTTTTTAGCCGATTTTTGGCAAGCTTGCCAACAACAAATCAAATCAGGCTATTTGCCCGATGTGTACCCATATAAACAAAGCTGGCGGTTTAAATAAAAATAACTAACCCCATGTCTAGCTAGGGCCTGTTTATCTTTCGAGGTTAAATTTGCAGCCGTCTGTTTGGTTGTTCCCCATAAATAGGCGATAACGTAGCATAAATGCCAAACAGGCGCTGCCCGAAGGGTTTCTGCCTAGGGGTCATTTACTCTTTGTTGCCTACATGGATGTAGGTAAGGGGCGTGAGCAGGACGCGGAAGCTTTGCTCGGTTTTTACTTAGCCCACTAGGTTACAA
>NZ_LKDU01000027.1:0-67169 GCF_001401855.1 Pseudoalteromonas sp. P1-7a
AAATGAGAAGTGAAACTTGTAGACGTCGAGCTTGCTCACGTTAGAAGCGCAGCTTCTCATTAATTCCACCACCGAGTACACCGAGGCGCGTCGCGCTTCACAGAGAAAGCACCCTTATCGTTTAGTCACTTCTCCAGGTACTCTCCTTCGCTTCTCGGTGGTGAAACAATCACTTTATACCCCGGTTAAAGCGTTGCTTTTAAAACGCCAGCAAGCTGCGCTATTACAGCCCATTTAACTTATGCGGGTTACTTTTACTTTTATTCTCCCTGCATTAGCGCCGTAAAAGCGGCTTAAGTCGTTGGCAAAGGGACAAAACTCACCGGATTTAGCTACTTTTATGTCACTGCCACCAGCAATTTCAAACAGGTGTTCATCGTTTTGATTTATAGCACCTACTAAAGAAAACCATTGTGCGCGAGGAAGTCGTCTAAATGGTTCAAGTAATGCTATGGGGATTTCTTTTACACCTAATTGCACGTTATCGCGATGCCACCCACTGGCAGTACACTTTACGCCATCGTCGTACCAAAACTGGTTTGGATAAGGTGTAAAGCGATACGTAGCGCCTTGCTCAAGCATTAAACCGGTGGTGTTATATTGCTCTGAGGCAAATACCATTACATCTTGGCTTTGATTAATCCCAAGCACGCTCATATTTTGGTTAGCGAGTGCAATGTGGGGGCTTAACCCGACAAAGCTTAATGTTGTGCCGTCGTTATAACTCATTTTGTAATGATGTTTTTTAAGCGATTCTGGGCGATAACTGGTTAGTTTATTAATCCGTGTAGCCACGCTTTGGTGAACTAATGGCTCAAGGTTGCTTGCTTCGTTATTAATCAGTACACAACATTCCCTGTCGACCAATTTAAAAATGGAATTAAACCAAAAGTAATTTTGCTGATGGCTTAAAGCCAGAGGATCGGGCGTTACGGTTACATCGTCTTGGTCAACTAATTTACTGCCAGGCAATAAGGTTTCGTAGTCAATATCGTGGCTGGTTAATAAACTAATTTTAAGTGGTTGCTCAATTAACCATTCAAGCGCATAGCGCAGGCAAATATCAGCTAGGCCATCGCGGTAATAACCGCCGCCAATATCTGAATGCGCCCCTGCAAACCAAAGCTCGGTAATATTATTTTGATGGTTCATTAGGGTGGGTTCAAACGCACGGCGTTTTTCATCAAGTGCTACGCAGTGCAGTGCCTGCGAAATATTTTTGGCAATGGTGTGGTTTTCAAAAATAACATGCTGGGCACCGCGTGTTGCTTTACTCACTTTTGATAAACCAATTGAGGCCACGGTATCAAATACACATACGTAAACATTATCGCTAATTAAAGGCTCTAGGATTTTTGCAAAACGCCGTGCAAGTGCGCCGCCCCGGCTAAAACCGGTAAGTAAAAGGGTATCGCCTAGTTGGTAATGCGTTTTAAAATCACGCATGGCTTGATTTAAAATACTGGCAACATCGTCACCACGTGGCGCTAAAGTTTGGTTTAAAATACGTTTTAGGCGGCTTCCTTTGGTGCCAATACCTTGATAATAAAAACTAAGCTGGTTTGTAAATGGGGTGGTGGGGGAGTCATCGAGTTTGCCGCCTAATAATAAATGCAGCTTAAGAATATTAGAAATACTACTGTCTTCTTTAAAATGATCTGAACTAAATTGCTCTGCATCGCGAGGCTCGCCCCCGGTACCATCAAAATTAAAAATTAGCGTTTTACCCGTCATAGCCCTAATCCTTTAATTGTTTTAAATACTCTACACAGGCAATGTTAAATATTAAAGACATTAATTTAGCTATATAGCACGCTAAGGGCATTAGCGTGCTTAGCGGGTTATTTAGTGATTATCAAACATATAATGATTTAGCTCTGTGCCTTGGGCAGGCTTAAGCGCTGGTTTTAGCTGAATTAACTGCTGATAAACCTCAGGGTAAAACATTTCTAATCGTGCTACGCGGGCTAAGTGGTTTGGCTCAAACTCTTTAACTAGCTTTAGCGCTAAAGGAACTGTTTTGCTTAATTTCCCTTGGTTATAGCTTTGTTCTAGCGCTAGGTCGAGTATATCTACGCCCAGCTTTTTTGTATCAGAGGGTATTTTATTATCAATTAAAAATTGCACTATATCACTTGAGGCAAACATTGCTTGAAGGTATACGTCGCGGCCATACACGTCGGTAATCGAAAAATCAAAACCAGCGTGTTTTAGTTTTTGCCATTGACTAAGTGGAAGTTTGCTCAATCGTAGTAAATCACTCGGTGGCTTAGGTTCTACTCGGCTTTGCCAAAGAGTGATTAAATCATCAGGTTTTAACAGTAATAAAGAAAAAAGCGTATCCGTTTCGGCTTGAGTTAATACTGTACTAAGGCTGTACTCATACGCTTTTTGGTATTGCTCTTTAGATAATAGTTCGCTAAATGTGCTTTGGCTTCTACCGTATGAGTGCTGATTGTTTTGTGAAGCAAACCAGTAGTTAACTAATACAGAGTCTATTGCTTGCAAAACGGCTGGGGTGTTATCACCGTGTTCTTCATTTGCATTCCAAACTTGATTGTAAGCTTGCCTTGTATCAACCAACTGTTCGGCGGTTTTTAACTCTTTATGTAGATCATTACAATTGCTACTACGCGCTTGTAGCTCATTTTTTTGTTGTTCTAGGTCTATTAAATAAGTAGCTATGGCAGAATTATCGTTAGTTGTTACTTTAGGTAACTCTGCATTGCTTATTCTACCTATAGGGCTAAAGTAAGCGTATTGCGTAGGGTTGTCCTGCTTATTAATATAGGCACCTTGCTGGTAAATAAAGTCATTTACAAAAAATACCCCTTGGTTATTTAGGTCGTTATTCGCATTGCCGCTATGTGCCTTGTAACCACGCTTTTTAAGATAGTCCAAAAGCTGGGTGTGTTTAGTATCTAATGGGGCTAGGGTTAAGTTGCCGCTTTTTGGCAGGTTTACAATAGCTACGTCTAACCCTGTAAATAAACCAGGCTCGTTGGTTGGCGTAATCCCTTTTGCTTGTAGTGCTTCTACAAGGGGTAAATTAAATTTACTGACCGCAATATCAGCTAAGTTATATAAAACAGTGTTTTGTTCGTATAGCGGCATAGCATCTAGCGCGGGAACTTGCTGTAAAAGGGCAATAATATATTCATTAGGTATATCATTTTTTATAGCGGTAGCCACTTCATTCACTGTAAATTGGTTAGATGAAATAGCTTGCTCAAACTCTTTAAGCGAGAGTTTATTTGCGTTAAGTACGAATAATGTTGCTGGGGATATTACCTCACTGCCCTCAACTTTAATAAACGATTGCACATAAGTTGTAAATGTATCGGTGTTGCTTAATAAAGCGTAAAGCGTTTCTTTTTGTACATTTTCATCAACAGGCAAGCTAATAGTAAGCCCCGGTGGAGCCGTGCTACTGTTGCCTAAATCTTTGAGTAGTTTTTTTACTTTGTCGTTGGTGAGGTTTTTAATTGCTTCAATACCTTGCCAATTAGCTAACTCGTTTAAAGAGTGAGTAATGTTAAGTTGCTGCTTTTGCTCAGCAACAATGGCGTCTTTTAAAAGGGCAATGTATGTGCGCTGATTAAGCTTTGATAAAGTTGAATACTTTAAAAGCGTGGATACCGATGTCCCTTTTTTGAGTTCACTTACAAAAAATGAAACAAGCGACTGATTCAAGGTTTGTATTTTAGTACTTTGTTGTTGTGATTGATCTCTACACAGGCTAATTTGCTTTTTTAGTTTATTAACTACCTGTAGTGGTGAGTCCTCACTTGGCTTATTTTTATTAACTATACTGGGCTCAGTGGTGGTTGGTTCCACTTTTTCAGTGTGCTCAACATCTTCAAAATGAGGTTGAGTTTGGAAAAAATAAACAGCCAAGGCAGTGATTGTTACAATCCCAAAAAGTACTTTTTTCATTAGCGTCAATCCCTTGAATTCACAAATATATTTATCTACATGGTACTCTTTTAAATACGCATAAAGCAAAAAAGCTTTAAAAGATAATTTACATTACCTATTAAAGCTTTTTGACTATTTAGCTGGTGTATATGTACTAGTGCAATTTCATTTTAGGGCGTACAACACGCAGTACTTTTTCGCTTATCCATAATGCAAAGGTTTTTGCGCTGCCGTGTATGGCGCGCTGGTGCATACGATACAGCGATATATACATAAAACGGGCAATTTTACCTTCTATAAAAAAGGTATTGCTGGTTAAGTTACCCATTAAATTACCTACCGTACTGTAGCGCGATAAGTTAACGAGCGAGCCATGGTCGCTATATTTAAAGCCACACAAAGGCTGTTGTTTTAACGTGGCAATGAGGTTTTTTTCTACACACAGCGCCATTTGATGCGCCGATTGTGCGCGCGGTGGAACGAGCTTTCCGTCTTCTTGGGTAAAGGCGCAGCAATCACCAAGTACAAAAATGCTTTCATCTACAGTGCTTTGTAAAAACTCGTTAACCTTAATTTGGTTGCTACGGGTAAGCTCAAAAATACCTAAATCTTTAATAAAGTCAGGCGCTTTTACACCGGCAGCCCACACCATTATATCGGCGTCTATGTGTTCTTCGTCTTTTGTTATAAACCCTTGCTCGGTAGCTTCTTTAACCTGTGTTTGCTCTCGCACGTTTACACCTAGCTTTAATAATTCGCGTTTTGCACTATCGGCAATGCGCTCGGGTAGAGCGGGTAAAATACGCGGCCCCGCTTCAATTAGGTGTATATGTAAACGCTTAGACGACATATTTGTAAGGCCATAAAGCTTCAGTAGTTCAGACACATGGTAAAGCTCTGCTGATAGCTCAACGCCGGTTGCGCCGCCGCCAACAATGGCAATATTTAATGATTGCTGTTGGTTATCGTCTTGATGCAGGCGAGTAAAACTGTCGAGTAGAGAATGCTGAAAACGCTCAGCTTGCTGGTTTGAGTCTAAAAAGTAGCAATGATCTTTTATACCTGGGGTATTAAAGTCGTTACTTACACTGCCTATGGCAATAACAAGGTGATCGTAGCGTACGCTACGCTTTGGCAAAATAGTGTGGCCTAGTTCATCAAGATGCGGCGCGAGGGTAATGGTTTTGTTGCTTTGGTCTATGTCGCAAAATGTACCAAGCTGAAAATTATAATGATGTTTTGCAGCGTGGGCTGAATACACAACGCCATCTAAATCGGGGTCAATAGAGCCTGTCGCTACTTCGTGTAGTAACGGCTTCCATATGTGGGTACGGTTTTTATCGATTAAAAGAATTTCGGCTTGTTTTTTCTTCCCTAATTTATGCCCTAATTGTGTTGCTAGCTCTAGTCCGCCTGCGCCACCGCCAATAACGACGATTTTAGGTTTAGTTATATTCATAGCAATGCCCTTAAAAAATAATATACCCAAATAATCTGCTTATAACGCTTATAAAAAATCACTTGGGTATACAAAATTAGCTTGGCTGTTAGCACCATTGAGCATCTGCTGCGTATTTTGCGCCTAAATAAAACATATGTCAGCAATTGATAAGCTTATTTGTTGTATACTAAGGTCTAAATTGCCCTGATATGAAAAATTTAGCGCTTTACAGGGGCCTAACATAAAGGCGTTACTTTACAGAAAAGGCAGCTTGCTTTAGTAGGGTATAACGCTGGTATTAAATGCTTTTAAATCTTTTATTGTATTGATTTAAAGTAGGTTTTTCTGGTTTGTTGATTGTTGCAACAAAGCCGCTAATACTTGCAATTTATGGTTAATCCAAATTGCTTTTAATGCCAACAGACACTCTTATATTGAGATGCTTTGGGGTATATGCAAATATTTCATTTACGTTGCACTTTTGCTGTTAAAGCCTATTCCCTAGCCTAAAAGGATATTTATGACCACGCCATTAATTACATCACTTGAGCAGCATTTTGGTTTTAGCCAATTTAGGGCAGGGCAACAGCAAACTATTGAGCAGCTTTTAAATGGGCAGTCGTCACTGGCTATATTTCCTACGGGGTCGGGTAAGTCGTTGTGTTATCAGTTAACGGCTATGCATTTACCTAACTTAACTTTGGTGGTTTCGCCTTTACTTGCATTGATGAAAGATCAAATTAGCTTTTTAAATAGCAAAGGTATTTACGCGGCAAGCCTTGATTCGAGCCAAGACCAAATGCAAAGCAGCACTGTAATGAACGATGTGCGAAATGGTAAAATTAAAGTATTAATGGTGTCGGTTGAGCGTTTTAAAAACGAGCGTTTTAGAGAGTTTATAAGCCAAGTTGCGCTGTCTATGCTGGTGGTAGATGAGGCGCACTGTATATCGGAATGGGGCCATAACTTTAGACCCGACTACCTTAAACTACCGCGATACCGCGAAGAGCTAAATATTCCACTGGTACTATTACTTACCGCTACCGCCACTAAAAAAGTAAAACGCGATATGAGCGAGCGTTTTAATATTGCCCCAGAGTGTATTGTACAAACAGGCTTTTACCGCGCTAACCTTGATTTAAGCGTGCTAAGTGTAAAAACAGCTGATAAAAACACTGAGCTTACTAACATAGTGCGTGCGCAAAACGGCCCAGGTATTGTGTATGTAACGCTTCAGCAAAGTGCTGAGCAAGTAGCAAACACGTTAAGTGCGCAAGGTATACAGGCGGTTGCATATCATGCAGGGCTTGAAGATACGTTAAGGTGGCAAATTCAAGATGATTTTATGGCGGGTAAAATTAACGTTGTGGTGGCAACTATAGCCTTTGGTATGGGCGTTGATAAATCAGATATTCGCTTTGTTATTCATTACGATTTACCAAAATCAATTGAAAACTACAGCCAAGAAATTGGCCGAGCAGGGCGCGATGGCAACCCATCAAACTGCTACACCCTAGCTAATTTAGATGGCCTAAACACAGTAGAAAACTTTGTGTACGGCGACACCCCTGAGCTTAGCGGCATTGAATACGTAATTAACGATATTAAAGCCCAGCCGCAGCAATGGGAAATGCAAGAGTACAGCTTATCGAGCGAGAGTAATATTCGCCAACTAGCGCTTAAAACATTGCTGGTACAACTCGAGATGCAAGGCGCAATAACGCCGCAATATGCTTACTACGCCGATTTTAAATACAAGTTTTTGGTTGATAAAAACGAACTACTGAGCCAGTTTGACGAGCAGCGCCAAGCCTTTTTAACGCAAATATTTAGCCATACCGACTTTAAAAAAATATGGGGCACGCTTAATTTCGACACCCTTACACAAGCCGCGCAGGTTGACCGTAAACGCGTAGTGGCCGCGCTTGACTACCTAGCCGAAAAAAACCTAATAACCCTTGAAACCAAACGTATTACCCAAGTGTACAAAGTGCATAGTGAGGTGATAAATAACCCTGAGCTTGCAAAGCAATTACACAGCTATTTTAGTGAAAAAGAACAAGCCGAGATTAAACGTATAGCTGCATTGGTACGCTTTTTTGAGCTACAAAGTTGCTTAAGTTATAACTTAGCGCGTTATTTTGATGATAATAATGCCCCTGCGCAATGCGAGCATTGCAGTGTATGCCGTGGTAATGCGGTAAAGCTTGAGTATTCAATAGAGCCTGCTCACATTGCCGATGACGTTATTTATCAAAAAGTGGATGAGTTTTTAGCGCACATGGCAATAAAAGGCATTCACAGTGTAGGTATTGAAACTCAGTGCCGCTTTTTAGCGGGCATGAGTGTGCCATTATTTGCTCGTAATAAAGTACGCCAACTGAGCGGCTTTGCGCTTTGCGAGCAAATGCGCTACAGCGATATAAAAGCAAAACTACTAGCGCGCTAATTTATAGCTATTTAATGCAATTGGTATGAGTTCCTGTATCCTAGTGGCTTACTCTTTTTTATTAAGTCACTATGCCTAACACTGTTATTCCAAGTAAAACTATCTCCTCTGCACCTGAGCCTGTAACCTGCGCTAATTGCCAGGCATGTTGCTGCCAATTAGAAGTGCGCATAGTGACCGACACGGGCGTGCCTTTTCAATACATTGATTACGATAAGTGGGGCAGCGAAGTAATGAAACGAGGTGACGACGGTTGGTGCCAAGCACTCGACCGTAACACGCTAATGTGTACTATTTACGAAAACCGCCCGCTTACGTGCCGCGAGTTCGAAATGGCCTCAAACGAGTGTATTACTGAGCGCGAAATAGCGGGTATTTAATACCAATCCGTAATAATACTTAATCGTTTTCAGGGACTAAACGTGCCACTATCTGCGTTAAAAAATTCTCATTTAGAACAACTAAATAGCGATTTTTTTGCCTTGCTATCAACACGTTTATCCATCCTCAAAATAGATCACTTAATTATGTGGATTGGCATAATAAAAACATACGTGCAAATAATAAGGGGCTTGAAAGCCCCTTTGTTGTATGCGTTAAAAAATTACTTCACTTTAAAGTAACTAATGTATTGTTTTAATGTTGTTGAAAGGTCGGCTAGTGCAACGGCTTTTTGCGCATTGTTATTAAGCGATTGGCTGGTTTCTTGCGACATATTGGCAATTTCTTCAACGCCTGAACTAATTTGTGCAACGGTTGCTACTTGGTTTGATGTGGCTTCTACAATTTCAAGCACATTATTTAATGAGTCGTTGGCTTGTTGTTGTATTTGGTTAAGCAGCTCATTTGCCTCGTGGGTTAGAGTTAAGCCATTTTCTACCTGGGGTACGGTGGTTTCCATAGCGGTTACCGACGCTTGCGTGTTTTCTTGCACTTGTAAAATCATTTTTTCAATGTCGCCGGTCGCATCGCCTGTACGTTGGGCAAGCTGCCTTACTTCGTCGGCTACAACAGCAAAGCCTCGGCCAGATTCACCTGCACGTGCTGCTTCTATTGCTGCATTAAGCGCTAATAAATTAGTTTGATCAGAAATACTGCGGATCACACTTAATATATCGCCAATGTGTTTTACATGTTCTTGCAGCACATTCACTTGATGTACGGTGGCTTTAACCGTTACGGAAATTTGCTCAATTTCGGCTGCCACCTTTTGCACTGCAATACTGCCTTGCTGCGATAATTGCGCGGTTACCTTTGAGTTATCTTCAGTTTGTTTAACAGAGCCTGCAACTGCGTTTATACTGCGGCTCATGTCTTCTAAGCTACTTACTGCAGAGTTTGTGTAGGTAACCTGCGCATCGGCTGCGCTAAGTGCTTGTTGTGAGCCAGAGGCAACACTTGCCGAGTGCGTAGAGAGCTCATCAGATGAATTAATAATGCTATCTACAATAGTTTTTAATTTACTTTGCATAACGGCTACTGAGGCCATCATGCTATTTGGGCAGCACGAATCTACATTTGCAGTTAAATCGCCTTGTGAAATTAGCGCTATTACTTTAGCGGCTTCTTGTGGCTCACCACCTACAGAATCTCTTATACGCAAACTAATTACGTACGCCACGCTTGCACCAATTAAAATAGCAAACGCAGTAAGCGCAATCATCCATACTGCAAAGGAGCTAGCTACTTCGCGGGTTTCAACGGTTGTGGCCTGATTTGCTTGCTCTTGTAAATCTATAAACTGGTTTATAGTGTTTAACCAAAGCGTAAATGCAGGGCGGGCATCGGTTAATAAAATACGCGACGCCTCGTTTAAGTTCTCGCTATTTTTAGCATTAATAACCGCTTTAATATACGGCTGCGTTTGTTGTTCTATTTGGTTAATTTTAGTTATTAACGCGCGCTCTTCGCTGCTCATTTCACTCACTAAAGCACGCATAGCACGACTTGAGGTTTGATAAAATGCATCCAGCTCTTTTATATCAGTTAACACTGTATTTAATGTGCTTTGCTCGGTTATTAAAACTACATCTCTAAGTGCTATAGCACGGTCGTGTACGCTACCTCTAAAGTTAATTGCGTAACGCTGTTTTACCGAATTTACGTCGGTCATATGCGTTATGTTGCTATTAATAAGGCTTACCCGCGATATACCAATCACAGTCAAAATAAGCATCATAGCTAAAATAATGCCAAAGCCCGTTACTAGGCGCATGTTGATTGTCATAGTTATTTTCCAATTTAAACACTAACCAAAGGTGATTAATGAGGTATTTATAATATTATGCACCAAAAAAAGTGCATTTAAGCAATAATAGACCGGTAATTGTTAATTTATTTTACAAACTTTATCGGGAGGAGTGCATTGTTGGGAATCATTGAAGCAGACGTATTAAAAAAGGGGCTTAAAAGCCCCTTTGGTTTATCTGTGTTTTGTACTTAATCGTATTTAGCTTCTAGCTCATTAGCCGTATGAAACTTCTCGTGGCTTTGTAATTGCTCATCGTATTTTACAAGGTGTTTAAAGTGCGCAAGCTGGCCTGAGTTTTTAACTATTTCTACAATAAACGACATCATAATATCGGCACCAGTTAAGGTGTCGCCTACTAAGTAACGTTTACCTTGCAGTCGGTCGTTAAAGTAGCTAATTACTTTAACGGTTTCTGCGTCTGCGTAATTTTCTAAAAAGGTTGTTTTAGCGCCATCTTTTAAAACAAACATTTTAAGTAATAGCGGTAAAATAGCTGAGCTTTCAGCAAAGTGCAGCCATTGCTGATAATCTACATATTCAGCGGTGCCTGCCTTTGGCGCAAATTTTCCGTTACCGTACTTAGTAATTAGGTAATCGGTAATGGCGCCAGATTCGGTAACAATTAAACCATCGTCTTCAATAACAGGTGACTTACCTAATTGGTGTACTTTTTTAAGTTCGTCAGGGGCTAAAAAAGTTTCTGTGTTGCGTTGGTAGGCAACAATTTCGTAATCAACATCTAGCTCTTCTAAAAGCCAAATAATACGTTTAGAACGGGATTTATTTAAATGGTGTAGTTTTATCATGTCAGTCCTTGTTGGCGTTACTGCGTGTGCAGTAACGCTTTGTAAAATTTAAAGAGGCTCGTTAATTTTAACCACGGTTTTACCAAAGTTTTTACCACTAAGCATATCGTTAAATGCGCTTACAGTGTTCTCAATACCTTCTACCATGTGTTCGCGGTATTGTACTTTGCCTTCTTTAAGCCATTTTTGCATGTCTTGTGCAAATTCATCGTAGCGATGGCCGTAATCGTCAAAAATTATAAAGCCTTGCATTTTAATACGTTTAGTAAGCAATTGGCCCATTAGCATACCCATACGGTCAGGCCCATCAGGCAGGCTGGTAGAGTTATATTGTGATACTAAACCACATAGTGGAACACGGGCTGCGGTATTAAGTAGAGGCAATACGGCATCAAACACTTTGCCGCCCACATTTTCGTAATAAACATCTATGCCATTATCACAAGCTTTTTCTAGCTGATCTGCAAAGTCATCGGCTTTGTGATCAATACAAGCATCAAAGCCTAGCTTTTCAACTGCGTGGCTACATTTTTCGCTGCCACCAGCAACGCCTACCACTTTACAACCTTTAATTTTAGCTATTTGGCCAACGGTTGCACCAACCGGCCCTGTAGCGGCGGCTACTACAACAGTTTCACCTTCTTTAGGTGCGCCAATATCAAGTAAGCCCATGTAAGCGGTAAAGCCTGGCATACCTAAAATACCCAGTGCGTACGAAGGATTCTCTGGCTCTTTACCTAATTGCATTAAGCCTTCACCATTACTAATGGCGTAACTTTGCCAACCAGTGTAGGCAAGTACCCATTCACCTTCGCTAAATTTATCGTTTTTAGACTCTTCTACTTGGCACACGGTAGCGCCTACCATTACATCGCCTACATTGACCGGATCGGCATACGATTTAGCATCGCTCATGCGGCCACGCATATAAGGGTCAAGTGAAAGGTATATAGTACGTAATAGTACTTCGCCATCCTCAAGCGCTGGTAAATCTACTGATTTCAGTTCAAAGTTTTCATCGGTTGGGGCACCGTGCGGACGTGATGCTAAAGTAAGTTGACGACTAGTTGCAGACATAAAAATCTCCTTTTGGGTTAACCCACTTAACGAGTGTTTATGCGTTTAATAACCTAATTGGCATAAACAATAATGCGCGCTAAGCAGTATATGTATGTACAAATTTGTACCTTATAACAGGAGTTTTGGGCGGGGGGCTGGTAATTCAACCTTTACAGAGTATTTATTCTAAATGGTTTATTTTAGTTTGCTAAAAATATGGCTATCGTAAAATACACCATTTTTATAAATGGCTTGTTTAAGTATGGCCTCGGCTTCAAAGCCGCATTTAGTCAGTGCCTTTATAGAGCCGGTATTACCAGCAAATACAGCGCCAAAAATACGGTTTAGGTTTGAGTTTTTAAAGGCCTCATCGCAAATTTGTGTAATTGCGTGAGTTATTATTCCTTGCCCCCAAAAGTGATTATTAAGCCAATAGCCTATTTCGCCACTGCGGCTATATTCAAACTCTCCTGGCGTTATGCCAATGCATCCTGCAAATTGCTCATTTACAATAATTGCTTTAATAATCCCATTTTTAGCGCCTTGGTTTATCCACCAATCGGCATCGGCCTGCGTATACGGAAACGGAATTTTAGAGGATAGAAAACGCGTAACCTGTTCATCGTTTAAGGTTTTAATAATGTGTGGTGCGTCTTGTTGTTTAAAGTCTCTTAGGGTGATCATTGTTTTAATTAAGTGTGTGGTGTATACGGGGCAACTTAGCAAGCAATTAGAGATTGCACAATCACAAAGATTAACTGTTTACGCCTATAACTTTGTTTTAAAGTACTCTAATATAAGCAAAATATGATACCTGTTTAAGATACCTTTATGCACCCACACATAGCCGCCCTTTATAATAGTGCCCAAAAACCAAGTCGTTTGATTATAGGTTTAATGAGTGGCACCTCGTTAGATGGGCTCGATGTAGCACTGTGTAAAGTAACGGGCGCAGGTATAAATACGCAAATTGAAGTTTTAAATTTTACTACCGTTGAATATAACAACGAGTATAAAACTAAAATAAAGCAGGTATTTGCCAAACGAGAGTGCAATTTAGAACTAGTAACTTTACTGCATCCGTGGGTAGGTAAACTCCATGGTGATATAGTTAATCAGTGCTTACATACTTGGCAAGTAAATCCGGCAAGTATTGATGTAATAGCCAGCCACGGGCAAACCATTTACCACTGCCCTCGGTCGCAGCATAATCATAAAAGCTTTACTAATGGCACATTACAAATTGGCGATAGCGACCAAATAGCCGTTACCACCGGCATTACAACAATTGGCGATTTTAGGCAAAAACATATAGCAGCTGGGGGCGAAGGCGCACCACTTGCGGTATATGGCGATTACTTATTTTTTGCAAACCCCAATGAAAACCGCATTTTATTAAACATGGGCGGTATTGCTAATTTAACGTTTTTACCTAAAAGCGGTGATGCAAATAGCGTATTTAGTAGCGACATAGGTCCAGGTAACACCATTATGGATGCGTACGTGCAGCAGCATTTTAAAGGCATGCACTTTGATGATGACGCAAAAATAGCCAAAGCCGGAAATGTAAATACACCCTTATTAAATGCATTGTGTGGCAACGACTTTTTTAAACTTGAGCTGCCTAAAACAACGGGGCCAGAGGTATTTAATTTAGCGTATTTACATGCTGCTCAGCTGCAAACAAATACACAGCACTTAAGCCATGAAGATGTAATGGCTACTTTAAATATGTTTAGCGCGAGGGTAATTGCAAATGCGTTAAATGAATGCACACAAAGTGCTAAAGAGTGTGTGGTGTACGCAAGTGGTGGCGGTATTCATAACCCGTTATTAATGGCGCACCTTAATGCGCTGTGCCCAAGTATAAAAGCGTTTAAAAATACCGATGATTTAGGCATAAACCCTGATGCAAAAGAGGCTGTGTTATTTGCTATTTTAGCAAACGAATGCCTAGCCGGTGAGCTGCAACACCTAAATAACACTGCGCAGGGTATTGTTGGGGTGACTATGGGTAAAGTGAGTTTTGCTGATTAAGCTTTTATAAATTCGTATATCAATACATTAAAAAAACGAAAATAAACTTGAGCTCATATTACGAAAGTACTTTTTAACGCCGTGAGGCTTAACTTGGCTTTTAAGCTGCTGTTGTTTTTTATAACCTGACTCAAACGCATTTACTTGCATATCAAACTGCAAACTATTTTTTAAAGTGGCGTTTAAGCCGTGCAGCATTAATTGCATTACCAAACAGTGACTTTGGGTAATTCTACTTAATGTTAAATACACATAACCACGCTCTAAATCGGCATTAGTGAGTGTTTTTTCACTAAAGTATTGCGCATCACGGGCACTGGGATACGTTGCGCTCAACGAAATAATATCGTTTTCGTGGGCGTCGTCGGGCAATACGCATTGCAGCGTTATTTCATGCATAGCACTGGCTTGCAAGGTTAACTGCTCGTATTCCATTGTGTGGCCCATCGCCGCAGAGAGAGGATCTTCAAAAGACTGTAACGCAAATGTGAGTTGCGTCATTGGTGTGCTCATTTACTTCAACTTCTAGATTATAAAAAATACAGTTCGAGTTTAAATTATCACCTATTTTGATTGCAGTTTTATGACAAATTGCACATAAGTGGATAATCGCAGTTTTTAGATCAAAAAAGATCGCTATATGTTCTTTCTCATTCAACTTTGGAATGGTTTGTCACACATCTGGAATGAAGAGCTATATGTGGCAAGGCTTGTAGCGGTGGTGTTATTGTTCCTTATTTGGGTTTTTATCATAAGGTTTGGAATTTAGTTTTTAGGCTTAAAATCAATAAAACGTAAAATCGAGATGCCAATCTAAAGTTTCATTCTTTATTTTTTTGGTTCAATACACTATGGATAGCGGTATATTGTTGGAACCCGTATTAAAAGACTGTCCTCATAGGCCAAGTTATTTGACGCTAAAAATTTAGCAAGGCGTTTATGAGCGAATAGCAGATGGGTGCTAACTCATTTTTGGGTAAAAATAGTCAGTTACATTACTAAATTAGAGAACAACGGATTATTTAGAGTATTACAAAAACCACTTATCTAGAGACCGACTCTAGAAGCAATTCATAAAAACGTTTTGTAGCTTGTCCCGTTTTTGCCCCTTTAGGTAAAGTCAGATGTAATGGAACCTGATAACCACCGCCATTTTCCACATTCAAAATAGCCAGTTTCCCACTACCTCGGCTATCAACAATATGCTTTGGCAGCCTGCAATAACCCACACCCTGTTCTACCGCACTAAAGGCATGGTCGAAATTATCAACCGTAATACGCTGACTCGACTTCAACCAACCCACATCTTTTTTCTCGCCCAGCTTTTCAACCGAACCTAAATCCCTCACCACGATTTGTGGTAGCATCGAGAGCTGATTGAGCGATATAGACGTCATCCTAGTTAACGGATGTGAGCTCGCCACAACGGGCTCCATCATGGTAAAACCAAAGGCTTCCGCAGGGTAATTGGTAATGGGTAGATTAATAATGGCAACATCGGCCACTTCTTGAGAGACCATTTCAGTGGTCTTCGATAGCGAAGTTTCTACCACTTGTATCGATGTACTGTTATTTTCAGCTAGAAAATTAACCATCGGTTGATAAAGGCGCTCAAGACAGCACAAATGATCAACTGCGACCACTATTTCAGACTCAACCCCCTTTGCTAACTGCGCACTGATCAGCTCAAGTTCTCGCGCTTGTTCTAGTATGCTGCTAGCCCTGCGCAATAACGCTTTACCGTCTTCAGACAACACTGCTCTGCGACCTTCAACCTGAACCAACGACACACCTAGTTGACCTTCCAATTTTCTCAACGCATAAAGCAGCGTGGTATGGCTCTTATTTAGTTGCAATGCCGCAGCCTGAATGCTTCCAGCACGATCTATCTCATAAAGAGTTTGCCATTGATCTAGGGTTGTTTTTAATTTCATCGGTCTAAAATCCTGACAGTTAATGGCAATATTATGAACTTTTTTGTCTATTTTTTACAGGTAATATATATCCTAACTGGCAATCAAGCCTCTTATGTTTGCGATTTGACCATGAGTCTCAGCGCAATACCATGTATCTGTTTGGAGAAATAACCATGAAATTATTACAAGTCGATTTTGAATTTAACGGCCCATTTGGCGAAGAGATGTCGAACGCACTCGTTGACCTAGCAAAATCTATCAACTATGAACCAGGTATGATCTGGAAAATATGGACAGAAAATCAAGCCGAAAAACTGGCTGGTGGTGTTTACCTTTTTGAAGACCAACACAGCGCAGAGATTTACCTAGCAATGCATAGCGCACGCTTAAAAGAGATGGGCGTGGATGAGGTCCGCGGTGTGATTTTTGACGTGAACCAACCATTAACTACCATTAATAAAGGCCCGATCAACGGCTAATTCAACCGTTCATTCTTGAGTAAAAATAGAAATAATGATGAGGCCTAAATTTTATAGATATTACATGTAAAAAATTAGGCCTAATCTCATACAATAACTCCTGATGTAAATCGAACGAAACAAGTAATGGGTCAAAACCAATTTGCAAAATATGCAGTTTGCTAACTCGAAAAGGGGCAGAAATGAGTTAAACTGGAAGTGCAGTTTATAGCAATAATTCGAACTTTGGCTAAGAGCGATCAGCAGACGATCGATCAAAATCATTTTTGAACATGAATCTTCTAAAGTCCTTGCTAGGTTCTGATGGACGGGGTTAGGAAAAGTATGACTAATTCCCCCCCGCTTTATTTGGGTTTAGATCAAGTTTGGGCGAAAGTAAGAAAAGGGTTAAAGGGGTCAAATCTTGACTTAATACATCAAGGTATACCAGTGCCTGCTGATGCCGCACTAGCGAAGTTTGCCAGCGTACGCCTATCAAATTAACTATAGCCTTATACCTTTAATGTAGTTGAGTGGCTAGTAACGTACGGGTGAACCCTTCCTGCGTTAATTGAGAAATAAGCTCAATTCCAGCATTGAATGGGAAATATTCAGACTCCTATTGGAAACTTACTTATCAAAGCCTCGCCTTATAGGGGGCTTGCGTTTTTTATTTGGTTTTTAGGCTTTAACTAATCAAAGCATTAAATAGAGATTCCAAATTAAAAATTCATACTTACCTTAAATGTTTTGGGGCGGTTATGGGCGAGGTATAGTCTTTCTGATGAATCGTTATTAACTTAGTAAGGGAAAATTTACCGCTTTTTGACATGCTTATATAAACTTCAGAAGACATAATATTTATAGCCGACAATAGCTTACACTATTTCCATTGATATAAGTTCATTAAATGGGGATGTTTTCGTGCTAAAATAGGGTAAGTGTTCTCTAGTAAGGTTGTTAGCTGCTTTGAGGCTAATCATTAGTAAGGTGTGGTGATGAGAGTTTTAGTAACAGGCTCTGCCGGTAGAGTCGGGCGTGCAATCTATATTAAATTAATGCGCACCCATGACGTGGTTGGCATTGATAAAACGCCTTGCTCAACAGCCGATTACATTGGTGATATTCTTGATAGTGATCTGATTGAACGGGCTCTTAAAAATGTTGATGTCATCATTCATACAGCGGCTCTTCACGCTCCCCATGTGGGTTTAGTACCTGATTCTGCGTTTCAGTCTATTAACGTAGACGCGACCGAGAAACTCGCTCTGGCTGGATTAAAAGCAGGTATTAAGCACTTTATTTTTACCAGCACTACTGCATTGTACGGCTATGCTTCAACACCTAAAGGTATTGCAGGTTGGATTAATGAAGACGTTACTCCTCAACCCAAGTCGATTTATCATAAAAGTAAAATTGCGGCTGAAGCTAAGCTAGAAGAAATTTCAAAGTTGTTTCAGCTTCCAGTTACTGTGCTGCAAATGTCGAGATGCTTTCCTGAACCTGCGGATTTAATGGCAGTATTTCGCCTTACTCGTGGTATAGATGCTCGTGATGTAGCAAACGCTCATTTATGTTCTGTGGAAAAACGCTTAAGTGGTTTTAATCGTTTTATAATCTCAGGCGCTACACCTTTTCAACTTTCTGATTGTGAAGCGCTATATACTGATGCTGCATCTGTCATCGAGCGTCAATGTCCTGACATCGCGCTAGCATTTAAACAAAGAGATTGGCAACTACCTCAAAGCTTAGATCGCGTATATGATTCATCATCTGCATGTGACAAATTAGGGTGGTCACCTATACATGGCTTTAAAAGCGTTTTGGAAATGCTAGATACTGAAACACCAGAAGTATTGCCAATTTTGAAACGCAGCTAACAAAGCAATTAAGAGTGATTCGGCATGGGTAGCATTTTTACTATGCATTGCTTTTAACATTAGGCAAAGCGAGTTCGCCCTTAGTACACTTTTTTAAAAGTTTTTTACTTTGCCCCTAAACCCGTTTGCAAGTTTAGTTTATCGATAGCGGCCTGTACTAGCCCATAGCTCACCTTTTGTTCACTAAGTTTCACTGTAATTAGTACTTTCAAGCTAGTGGAGTAAGTACCAGCTTGATAAGTAACTTTCAAAGAGTGTGTATAATCATATTGTTTATAACAGCCCTATTAAAATAGCCCCTGTATTAAACGTAACGTGTAACACAGGGGCTTTATAGTTTTAGGTTAACCGATTAAACACGCTAAGCCCATTAAAACGAATACTGCAGCCTTAATGAGATTGCATTACCCGATGTGATAGTGCCGCCTGCCTCAAAGTAATCGGCTTTAATGTAGTCGGCCATAAATTTTATGTTTTTGTTTACGGTGTAGTTAACGCCAAGGGCGTAGGTTTTTGCGTCTTGGTTTTCTTGCTTGAGCTTAAGTAGGCTGTAGCGGCCTGTGATTTCCCAGCCTGGCTCTGAGCTTGCGCCTAGTTTTGCGTTTTTATACTTACGGTATCCGCCTGATAGTTGATAACCAAATTGCAAATAGCCGCCTTCGTAATCATTGGTTGACTCTTCAATACTGGTTACTTGTGCTTGTTGCCACTCGGCCATCATGGTAAATCTATCCTTAAGCCATAGTAGCTCTACGCCTTGTTGCGAGAGGTTATCGGCATTAATTTTATCGCCTTCTATTAATGAATCGGCGGTATAAACTTCAAGAGGTTCATTCACTCTAAATTCGTTGCCATCGTACTGCCTTTCACTAAATGCAACGCCAAGATGTAATAAGTTAGTATCTTGCTGCCATGGCACCCAAGTTACGCGCCCTGTAACAACAGACGTTGCTTCGTCTTCGTCGGGCTCGTAATAGCCTAGTTGCCAATTTACTGAGGCTATGTCTCCCGAAAGGCTAATACCTAAGCTACGCCCTGGTGAAAACGCTTCGCTTATCATGCTACGTTCGAGCATTAATAATTTACGCGAGCTGGTTAGTTTTTCTAGGCCAAAACCTTCTTTTTGTTGGCCTATGGTTAAATCGGCAAATTCCCAGCCAGAGTATTCTAGGTAGGCGTCTTTTATTTCGGTTTCGCCATCAGCAAAGCCAAGCTGAAATTTACTTTTCCAGTCTTTGCTTATGTCTGATTTAAAACTTAGCCGTGCGCGGCGTATTTCAGAGGTACTTTCTGAGCGGGTGCTGTCGTATTGCCCCTCTAGTAATGCGGTATCAAACTTGTTGTAGTCGAGCATGATATAGCCGCTTAGGTCTATATCGTCGTTAATTTTGGCAAAACTTGCGTTACTAACAAAGCAAAGCGCTGAAAGAGCCGCATAAGTAATCGTTTGTTTAGGGGTCATGTTAGGCTACCTTTGTTTGTTTTTCAGCTAAGTAACTTACTTTTAGTTGCGCTACGTCTCTTAAAAAGTCGATGTGTTCTATATCTACGGCCACTACGTTTAGGCCTGTGCGCTGTTTTAAATCGTTGATGAGTGTGGCTTGGTTTTGCGGGGTTATGTTTTCTATTCGCTCGTAGCACACGCTTTGTACTTCGTAGCGTTTGACAAATACGCTTGAGTCAATCAAAAAAGCAATTAAGCAAATAATGCCATTAAGAATACTTAGCTCAATTAGGCTCATTTGCCCTACAGAGGTCAGTAAAGCAATGGCAGTAACAAGGAATAAGTAGGTCATTTCTTTAATAGAAATAGACTCTGTGCGGTACCTTAGCATGGTGAATACGGCAAATAGGCCAAAGGCAAACTCCATCGACATATCAACCCCGTGCAGTAAAAAGGTAATAATAAAAACGCCTACGCCAAATAAAATAAACGAGCCTGCCACTACTGCATTTTTACTAAACCGAAAGTAACAGCCATAGCAAAGTACAGCCAACGATAAGATGTTTATTAAAAAGCGGGAAAGAAAAATAAGATCTAATTTGGTCATTTTAATTATTCTCTAAAGGTAAAAGTGGGTTAGTGCGGTTAAGGTGTTTTAAACGGGCTAAAACAGGTTTAAAGCGGTTTACTTTTAAGCGCTCGGGGTAGAGCAAAGCACAGCCAATGCAGTATTTACTAAACGAGGCTGGGAATATGTGGTGCTTGCTCATCAGCTTATAAAATGGCGAGTGTTTTGTTTTTTTACTTTGCTTAAGCTCGGCAATAAAAAAGCCCGGTAAGGTTATTTTGTTATCGCCTTTTGGGGTGTTGTACCACAGGTTAAAATCAAGCGTTAAGCGCTCGGCTTTTTCTTCGTTAGCTAGGGCTATGCGGTTATAGCCGCTTTGCTGTGTTACGTTTAAATGTGCAAAGTGGTTTTGCATTTGCTCTTTAATAAACGCCGTGTTGTTAGCGTGCTGGTTATTTTTTTCGAGCTTTATACGTGTTTTAACTGTGCGGCTTTGGTTGTTTTTTAGTTTTACTTCTAGGTATTCGGTAGCGGTATCAACATAGCGCCTTTGGCGTACTTTGTAGCGATTAAGCTTGCCGTTATGGTGGGCTTTATATAAATCGAGTTCGGGCGTATCAAAGTACTGATTATAATAAGAAAATAAACGTTTTCCTTGTATATCAAGTACACGGTACTGCCCTTGTATATGAGTAAGCAGCTCAGGTAAAAAAGACAGTGGTAGCATAAACTTGCTGTCTACACGGTTCATTAAATTAGCGTTGTTAAGATCGTTTAATCCGTAACCTTCAAACGGAATAAGTAACTCGTTAATTAAGCTTGTTAATGGGGTACGGGCATTTGGCTTTTCAGGTTGTGCCTGTTTATTTTTAGTGTTTATAGCAGTAATTGCTACTGGTGATATTGAAGCGTCCTTTTCAAAAATTTCATCCTTAAAACGTGCTTGAATTGTCATAATTTTCTCAGATTATTAAATTGCAAAGTAGTAAAGTGCAGTGCCAGCGTACTGGCACCGCACAAAGGATGGGCTGTTTATCTTGAGCAAAATCCGCTGCCATCATCCGCTGAGGGCAATGTGCCATCAAGCTGCGCGGCCATATTTGCTACGCGGTACTGCATAAACGAGGTTAAGCCGTAAAACTGCCCCGTGGTAGAGGTTAGGTTTTGCTCAAAGTAAGTTGAGCCATAAAAGCTAGTTGGGTCGTTTTGTACGTGCTCACGAATTAAATCGGCTATTTCATTGACGCGTGCGTTAAATGTGTCGCTTGAAAGTGAGCCATTAATAAGCTGCGTTAAATAACTGTGGTATGTATCAAGGTTGTTTTGCTCGGCAAATACATTAGCAATTAATGGGCGCTCGCTTAATGCGCCGCTTACAGGCTCATCAATGTAAAGCTCTCTTACATCTACGCCATTACAGTTCATGTTAAATGTGCCGAATGACTCGTTAAAATCCCATGGCAAAATGCTAAATACGCCATCGTCATCATAAATATAGTAGTTATGTGCAAGCGGCCCGTGGTAGCTATCTAAATTAGACAGTGAAGTACTTACCGACATATAACGCAGCAGTGTATCTATATCTATGGTACTGGTTTCGCCTTTATCGAGCGATTCTACAAAGTTAATAAAGGCGCCGTTATCGGTGCTCTCTTCGTTGGTTTGCAGGTTTATATCGGTGTAGTTTTGTATGTCGTCACCTAGCCATAGTAAATCGCTGCCTGTGCCATCTGGCTTGTATAAATCGCCATTACTGTTGGCAAAGTGTTTTTCTACAAATTCGCCATCTACGGCTTCTACCATTAAGTACAAACCAAATAGTTCGCCGTTTACATAAAAGTTAACGTAGGCATGCTCAGGCGTTGGTACGCCCATTTCATCCATTAGCTCGTAGGCGATTACTTCACGCATATACGACGGGTCGTTGAACGAGTTTTGTAGTGTGAATTTTTTTAGCCCAAAAAACGTTTGCCCCGACACGTATTCGTTAATATCAACCTTAAAGCTGTAACGGTCGCTGCTAGAGTTTGCAACGCTGCTTAAGCTTGAGCCGCCTTTGGTGCGAATAGCCACGCTATCGAGTGTTACCCCATTAAAGGTAATAGCGGTTTCGTGGTACTCCTCATCTAGTGGGTTATCTAGAATGTCTTGCCAGTTTTCGTCGCTAATTGTAATAGAAAGCGTATTTACCGCTGTGGGTGTAAAGGCGGTTGCAACTGTATTTTCACTACTTGGGGTAGGTGTTAAAAACGCATGAGTAAAGCCTGTACTACTACTTAGGCCGTAACTAAAGCCTGTGGCTACATCACTTTCATCCCAGTCAATGTAGTCAATTACTTCATCGTTGAGTATTAAGCTTAGCTCGTCTTCTTTGCCTAGTTTAAAGGGTACGTAGTAAGTACCTGGATCTTCATCGGTGGCATAAATAGTAATGTATTGGCCTGCGTATAAATCTATGTCGGGCAGGGTTACGGGGTCTATATCGTCGCTTTCATCAATAACGTGGTAGTTGGCTAAGTTAATTGTATTTTCGCTGTTATTGTATAGCTCAAACCAGTCGTTGCCATCATCTGCGGCGCTTGCCACCACTTCGTTAATAACGAGTGGCCCGTGGGTTGCTTGGCTGTTTGAGCTAAGCGCTGTTGGAGTGAGTACCGCAGTTGCATCGCTGCCATCAGGATAGCGGCCATAACTGTAACCACTTAGTGCTTGGCCTTTTTTCCAAGCGAGTTGTTCTATAATTACGTTGTTACTGTAAAGGCTTACGGTATCGCTTGCGCCTAACTTAAACGCTACGCTTGGCAGGTCGCCTAAATCATCGGTGCTTGCGTAAATACGGTAAAACTCACCGGGCGATAACGTAATATCGGGTAGAGCAAATTGCTCGTTATTGTCATCACTTAGTGTGTAGTCGGCTAAATAAACATCGCTACTGCTTGTTACATAAAGCTCTATCCAGTCCTCGCCGCCGCTGCTGTCTTTTGCTACTACTTCGTTTATACGCAGTGGCGCATCTTCAGCAATTAGCGTGGTAACAAGTGTTGAGGTATCGGCTGTTTGGTTAGCTGCGCCCTGTGTTGGCGTTAGTGTTTGCGCGGTGCCGGTGCCATCGGTGTATAAGCCATAACTAAAACCTTCAGCGGCTTCGCCTTCTTCCCAATCAAGTACAGAGATAGCAGTGCCGTCCTCGTATAACGTAACCGCATCGTCGCTGCCTAGTTTAAAGGTAACGTAATAACCGCTATCGGGCGGTGTATCGGTTTCATCAATGGCTTGAATAACAATAAACTCACCTTGCGAAAGCGCTACTGCGGGTAAAGCTTGAGGCTCTCTGTCGGCGTTATCATCAACAAGTGAAAATACCGATAAGTCGGCTATATCTTCAGTGGCGTATAGCTCAATCCAATCGTAGGTTGTATCGCTTGGGCTTGCGACAATTTCGTTAATAACTAAACCAGTTGACGTGATTGTTGATGATGAGTCAGTACTTTGATCTGTGCTGCTGTCGGTTGTTTGCTCAGTACCGCCACAGCCATATAAAAATATAGTAGAGGCGATAACTGAATAAAATATAAAAGGTTTTATATTCATGTATGCACGCTTATTATTTTATTAAAGTGGGCAAACTATAAAAATAGAAGGTGCAAACAATGTGTAAACTTTTAGTAATCTTCAGTATAGTGAGCTTAATTACTCACTTTAAAAGTTACTTTAACCTTATGTTTAAACAATTAATTTTATTGTGCGCGTTAAGCATGCCGCTTGTAAGTAATGCCGCTACTGCGCCATTTTCGGGCGAGATAAGTACTCAAACCCTGTTAAGCGATTACGATAAGTTTAATAAGCAATACCAAGCGTTTACGCCAACCGAGCAAGATATAGCCTTAATGCAAAAGCTAGAAGGCAAGGCATTAGTTGTATTATTTGGCACTTGGTGCCACGACAGCCATCGCGAAGTGCCAAAGCTTATTAAGTTACTTGATGAATCTAAGGTAAAACTTGCAAGCGTTAAATATGTGGCCGTGGGTTACAACAAGCAAGACGACGCCGGGATAGCACAGGCGCACGACTTGCAATACACGCCAACGTTTATTGTTAAACAAAATGGCAAAGAGTTAGTTCGCGTAGTTGAAAAACCAATGGGCACATTAGCACAAGATTTAACGCAGGGTTTGTGAGTAGAGCTTAGGAATATGAGAGCTTACCGGTTAGCTGTTATGACTAGCTCATGAGTATTTTAATGTGTGAAGTCGAGGTTTAACTCCTTTGGCTGAGCAAAAATAGGAATTCAGCTATGGTTTGCATATCAATTAAAACAAATAAAAAACGAATTAATCTACAAGCTCGTTGTGGCATTTCTTAATATGTCTAAAGATCTACGTAAAAATTTGATTGCTGCGATTCTTAGTCCTTTAATTGCATTACCAGTCCTTGGTTTTTGTTATTTCTATGCGGGTATCGAAAACTATACTTCTGTTAGTTCATTAATTTCAGGAGTTGGTTTTGGTGTATCAATAGGGTTGGGAAGTTTATTTTATTTTTATCCTTTAATGTTCATTTACGGATTACCTATTAGCTTATTACTCCAAAAGTTAAATTTATTTAAATTACCGGTAGTTTTAATCTTAAGTATACTTCCTGTTTTTTTACTTAGTCTATTTGGTGAATTTAATCGTGAAACATTGGTTCTTCATTTATTAGTACTTTCAATGGGTTCAACTAGTTGGCTTATATATAATAAATTAAGGTAACACCACTACAAGCGACTCATGTTACATAACCTTTTTATTACCTGCCTTACAGCTCAGATCTAATTTCACTCACATAATCACTACCCACTAAACAGGCTTTTTTCGAACGCTTGCGCAGCGTGTGATGAGGGTCTGTCTTTATAATGTAGTTGATAAAGTGGCCGAGAGAGTTGCTCGTTATTTTTTTGGCGCAGGCGTGTTAATTTACCTAGCTGTACTAAATCTTCTGTGACTACATTAGGCAATAAAGCAACGCCCATACCTTGCGCGACGGCCCTTGCTATGGCTTCGTTGCTGCCTAGTTGCATACTTTGCTCTGCTTGTATGCCGTGCTCTGCTAATAACTTTACCGACATTTCTAACGTGCCAGAGCCTGGCTCGCGCAGTAGCCAAAATTGATTGTTTAACCATGCTTTTAAGTTTTTAGTGGGCTTAAAGTTACTCGGTATAACAACGCTCATTAAATCGTTTTGCCAGTGCTTACTTATTATATGTGGCTCGGTAGGTGTGCCTTCAACCAATGCTAAATCGATAGTGCACTCTAGCAACGCATGCTCAATTTGCGCGGTATTAGCCACTTGCACTTCTACTTTTATATGTGGGTATTGGGCGCAAAATTTAGCTAAATAAGGCGGTAGCCAATAACTGGCAATAGTGGTGCTGGTGCCAATAACGAGCGTACCGCGCTTGAGCCCCGTGCGCGATTTTATATCGTCAACGGCGGCTTTTTCGATAGCAAAAATACTACGTGCGTGATCGTATAGGGCTTGGCCGCCTTCGCTTAAGGTGAGTTTTTTACCTTTAGATGCACGTTCAATAAGTTGAATATTTAACTGATGCTCTAGCTCTTTTAAAGCCTTTGATATAGCAGGCTGGCTTATAAAAAGCGCTTCGGCTGCGCCTGAAAAACTACCCAATTTAGCCACTGTATAAAACACCCGAAGTGCATGTAAGTTCATTGTATAACCTTAAATTGCATAACTCTTAATTGTATAACTTTAAGTTATCAAATCATGATTTTAATATATTGGAGTTATATTTTGAGCTTTCTTACAATTAAGTCAACACATCAACATGGTTTAAGTGAGGGAATAGTATGCTTAGCGCTATTAAAAATGGGTTTCAGCCTTTGGGTATTAATACTAAGCAGTACAGTGATACGCGCTGGTGGTTAGGTATGCTGCTGGTGGTTGTATTAGCGGGGGCATCTGTTGCATTAAGTAAGTTACAAATAATGCAAACTGCGCAATTTAGCTCCTTAACAATTGGTATTGTGCTTGGCATTATTGTGGGCAACAGTGTGTTTTCGCGCATTGCTACGCGTACCGATGTAGGTGTTGATTACGCTAAAAGTATATTACTTAAAGCAGGCGTTATTTTATTTGGGTTTAGAATTACCTTTGCGCAAGTAGCGGGCGTGGGCTGGCATGGCTTACTAACCGACGTTATTATGCTTGTTGGTACGTTTATATTAGCAGTACAGCTAGGTAAGCGGGTTTTTAAGCTTGATGAGCAAACAACCATATTAATAGGTGCAGGTAGCTCTATTTGTGGCGCCGCAGCGGTAATGGCAACAGAACCCGTTATAAAAGCACAAGCGCATAAAGTATCAGTAGCGGTGGCAACGGTGGTGGTGTTTGGCACGCTAAGTATGTTTGCCTACCCAATTATGTTTGATTATATGGGGTTGAGCGAGCACGCATACGGCGTTTTTGTTGGTTCAACCATTCACGAAGTTGCGCAAGTAGTTGCAGCAGGTACCGCGGTAAGCGCTAATGCAGCCGACACCGCCGTGATAGAAAAAATGCTACGCGTGATGATGCTTGCGCCATTTTTAGTAGGCTTATCTTTTTGGCAAACTAAAAAGCATGCAAACATACACGCACATGGCAGCGAGCATAAATCGGGAATTACGATTCCTTGGTTTGCGGTGTTATTTATAGTGGCGAGTGGCGTGCATTCGTTATCGGTTATACCTCAGGGGGCTTCAAACGCCATTGTATGGTTTGATAATATATTACTTACCATCGCGATGGTGGCTTTAGGTTTGCGCACACATGTTGGCGCTATTCGCCAAGCAGGTATAAAGCCACTGTTATTAGCAGGTTGTTTATTTTTGTTTTTAACTTTGGGTGGCTTTGCCATTAATGTAGGCATTGCTGAGCTATTTTAAATTTGGGATGAATAACCTGAATTCAGGTTAACTAGATTGGCTTAAATAGGCCAATCTACCTCGTTTAAGTGATCGAGCTGCTGTGTTTTATTACTGTGCCCGTACCATTTATTGGTATAAATACCTTCAGGGTCAAACTGCGCGGTTTGCTTTTGTATATTAAAGTGGCGGCCACCACGCGGATCAACCCCCACACCGGCTATGTACTGCCAGTTGCCCCAATTTGCTGCTACATCGTAATCAATTAATTGCTGCTCAAAATAGGCTGCGCCGTATCGCCAATCAAGACTAAGCTCGTTTACTAAACAGCTTGCTGCAATTTGCCTTGCACGGTTTGAAATATAACCCGTAGTGTTTAGCTCTTTCATAATGGCATTTACAAGCGGGTAAGGTGTTGTGCCATTACACCAAGCTGCAAAACGTGTAGGTGTAAAAGTAGTAAGCGGCTTAGTTTGTTTTTGGCCTTTAAAGCTAAACAGGCTACTACCTGCTTTAAGTGCGTGCCATTTAAAATACTCTCGCCATAGCAATTCAAATTTAATCCAGTAAGTAGACTCGTTTGCCGTGTTGCTTTGCTCATAATCCTCCACGGCTTTATATACTTGTTTTGCACTTATACAGCCAAAGGCAAGCCAAGTACTAAATTTGGTGGTGTTGTTAAAGCCATCCAGCTCGTTGCGAGTCATTTTATAAGTGCTTGGCATTGCGCCTGAAAAATACTGCTTTAAATGTGCTTGCGCACTGTTAAGCCCGCCATGCATTTCGCCTTTATTTGTTATACGTTCTATAGGTTTTTTTGCGCATAAAGTTATTGGCTTAGGGAGCAAACCGTTTGGCAAAGTTGTTGGTGTAATAGGGCTATTAGCTGCCTCTACCTTTTTACGAAACGGGGTAAAATGTTTAGGTAATTCGCTTAAATCAAAGGGGAGAACACTTTGCTCAAAGAGCGTGTCTTGCTGCGACCCTGTAAATTGTGTATTGGGGCAATGTTCTTTGAGTAAGTTTATTTGGCGTTGCTCGTACACGCCAAATTGTTCGCTGTATACAACTTCATCAATATTTTGCTCATTTATACGCGCTTTTAAAAGCGATACGGGTTCGCCCTCAAGCACATGCAGGGTTTGCCCACGCTCAATAAGTGCTTGTTGTAGTTCGTACAAGCTTTGCATTAAAAACTGCTGTTTGTGTATGCCGTAAGGTTTTTGTTGGTAGTTATTATTTTTAAACCAGTGCGGGTTAATAACAAATACAATATCAAGCGCGCATTGCTCGGATGCAAGGCCACTAAAAATAAGGTTATCGGTTAGGCGTAAATCGTTTTGTAGCCAATATAAAATGCGTTTGCTCATACTTATGCTCTGGTTTTTGTAATCATTAAGTTTACGAAGCAAAAGCGGGTAGGGATTAGTTTTGAGGCGTTTAAAAGGGTTTAAAAAGAGGCGGCAATTAATACCGCCTCCTTTGATGTTAAATAGCTGATTTTTGCTCTGCTATCCAATCGTTTATAACGTCTTCAAGTACTGCCATAGGGAGCGAGCCTTGGCCTATTACAGTGTCGTGAAAGCTGCGAATATCAAATTGTGTGCCGAGTTCTTTTTCGGCTTTTGCACGTAATCCGCGTATTTTAATTTCGCCCATTTTGTAAGAGAGCGCTTGGCCTGGCCATGATATATAACGATCTATCTGATCTTCCACGGCGCTTTGTGGCAAAGCGGTGTGACTGGCTAGGTAATCAATTGCTTTTTGACGGCTCCAGCCAAAGGCATGAATGCCGGTATCAACCACTAAACGCACAGCACGCCACATTTCGTAACCTAAACGGCCAAAATCGCTGTATGGGCTTTGATAAAAACCCGCTTCTTTACCTAAGCGCTCTGTGTACAGTGCCCAACCTTCGCCAAATGCAGAGTGACTAAGTGTGCGTCTAAATTCGGGTACATTTAGCTCCATAGCAATGGCATTTTGTAAGTGATGCCCTGGTATGGCTTCGTGCAGGCTGAGTGCTTCTAAATTATATAAAGGCTGAAGTTTAGGTGTTGAGGCTAAAAAGTAAGTACCTGGCGAGCGGTTGTCGGCCGGTGGCATATAAAACGCGCCACGACTTGCTGAGCCTTTAATAGTAAAGGTGTTACGCGGTAAGAGGCCAAAGTAAGTGGGCAATTTACCATACATTTTTTGCGTGATGAACGCGGTTTTTTCTAGCAAGTCTTGCGCGTCTTTTGCGTAAAATTGCTCATCGGTTGCTAAAAATTCTAAAAACTCACTATAGGTGCCATCAAAGCCTACTTCATCAATAATATTTTGCATTTGCGTTTTTATACGCGCCACTTCTTTTAAGCCAAGCTCATGAATTTGCTTTGGTGTGGCGTTTGTTGTGGTGTAGTAATTAACCGTGTATTTGTAGTAATCAAGCCCGCCTTTAACGCTTGCTATGCCCGGCTGCGCTCTACAATGTGGCATATAGTCATTTTCAAAAAAGTCGTAAAAATGCTGATACGCAGGAATTACTTTATCTTTAATTACGGCTTGTGCTTTTTGTTTTAAGTTTGATTTTTGCGCTGTACTAAAGGTATTAGGTATACGAGTAAAGGGATCGTAAAGGGCGCTGTTTTCGGGGTTTTTAACTATGTGCGCGCTAATGCTTTGGCTGTAATTTTCAAAGGTTTTACAGTAATGGGTAAATCCTGTTTTTATTCCTTCTTTCATTAAATCAATATTTTGCTGATTAAAGCGTGGGTAGTCGGCAAGGCTGATTAAAAATGCGTTGTAATCATCAGCGGTTAAAAAAGCCATATTAGCGGGCGCTTCTGCAAAGTAGGTATGCCAGCCACTTAAAAAATTAACCGGAAAATACTTATCCTGATAAAGGTAGCTTTGCTGCTCGGTTTCTCGCTCATATTTAAATAAGCGGTAGTTCATTAGCTGCTCGTTGTTGAGTGTTTTTGGGTCAATACTGGCTAAGCTTTTTAGTACGCTGTTGTTATAAGCTTGGCGCTTAGCAATGGCTTGCTCGCTCCAATCGGGTAATGTGCCATTTGGTTTCCAACCGTCTGGATCGGTTCGAAAAAATATTTTTTCAGCTTTGGCGTTTTGCCAATGGTTATCAATAATGGTTTTTAAATCGCTGTTACTGTCGGCAAGGCTTGGTAGCGAGGTGGTTGCTAAGCACATAGCTAAAATACGTTTTTTAAACATAGTCATCCGTTATTGGCGAGTTAGTCGCGCTTTTTTATTTTAATTTGTGTTTAATATAGTACCAAGTTAACTAAATCAATGCGCTCACTTTTACAGCCCATATTTAGTGGTTTTATTTTTGATTGAACAAATTTCACTGCATAACTGATTAGCGCACTAGTTTATTGTTTTATCAGCGTTTAGAATAATTAAAACTTATTATAAAAAATGACCGTCATGTTTAATAAAGTAATCGCCCTAATTGATGAAGCTAACAACCAAGACCCAAACACTGAGCAATTTAATGGGCAAAGCGTGCCCAAAGAAAGCCTTTATGCTACTCGTATGAGCGACATGCTTAGCCGTTTTAACCCAGGTGCTGATGAGCTAATGCAAATTGCAGTGCGTGGGCAGCATATTCAGCGCTGGAAGTCGCCGCGTAGTGACTTTGCAATGAATAAGCAGGGCTATCATCAGTGGCGCAGTGCACTTTATATATTTCATGCAAGTAGTGTTGTAGCGCTTATGCAGCAAGCTGGGTACGGTGAGGCTGAGCAAAACAGAGTGTACGATGCAGTTGCTAAAAAGAATATTAAACGTAACCCCGACAGCCAATTAGTAGAAGATGTAGCTAGCCTTGTATTTATTGAGCATTACATGCTCGGGTTTGCTAATAGCAAGCCTGATTACGATGAGCAAAAATGGATAGGGATTATTCGCCGTACTTGGCAAAAAATGTCAGACGAAGCACATGAGTTTGTATTGGCTGGACATATTACATTGCCCCCACCGCTTGTTGGGCTTATTCATAAAGCACTTGAGTAAAGTAGTGTAAGTTAAGTATTAAAATAAAAGGATTTTAGAATGTTATGCCCACGCACAAATACCTCTCTTGAGCCGCTATTAATTGGCGGGATTACTGTTTACACGTCAGCACAAGGCGGCGTATTTTTTGATAACAGCCAAATTTTTAAGTTTAGCTCGCCTGAGTTAAAGCATGGCCAGGTGCTACTTAAGTACTTGGGTGAATATAGCGAGAGTGAATACGATGTATCGCAACGAATTAATTGCCCAAAGTGTATAAAAGTGGTGATGATGCGCCGGTTTTTTTCACCGCTCAAAGTGGTTGAAATAGACGAGTGCCCAGGTTGTGCAGGCATATGGCTCGATAGCGGCGAGCTTGCAAAAATACACGAAAACCATTTAACCCCCAAAGAGCGAAAGCTGTTAGCGCACGAAATGGCAACCAATCATGGGTTTATAACTATTAAGTCGCCAAAATCTAAGTATTACCCCAAAGCGCCCAAAAATACCCAAAACACCACGGTTGAGCGGCTGGTGCAATTAGCATTACTTAATCTTTAATACCAAGCCTCAAAATAGCTCACTTAATTAAGTGAATTGGTATAAAGCATAAAAAACGGCGTACTAAAAAGTACGCCGTTTTTTTTGAAATAAATTAATGCTTATGCAGTTTATTTATTACGGTTTTCTTTTGCAAAGGCACGTATTTTACGTTTTTGCGAAAGCGTTACTTTGTTTGTACGCCCTGCAAATGGGTTATCACCTTCTCTAAATTCAATTTTGATTGGTGTGCCCATAATTTTAAGTGCTTTACGGTAGTAGTTCATTAGGTAGCGTTTGTAGCTATCTGGTAAATCGTGAACTTGGTTACCGTGAATTACAATACGTGGCGGGTTATAACCACCGGCATGTGCGTACTTAAGCTTAACACGACGACCACGAACAAGTGGCGGCTGGTGATCGGCCTGTGCCATGTCCATAATACGGCGTAGCATTGCGGTGCTAATACGCTTAGTTGCTGACTCGTACGCCTCATCAACCGACTCAAATAAGTGGCCAACACCTGTACCATGAAGCGCAGATATAAAGTGTAAGCGTGCAAAGTCGATAAAGCCTAAACGGCGATCAAGCTCTGTTTTAATACGGTCTTTAACGTAATCATCAAGCCCATCCCATTTGTTCACAGCAATTACTAATGAACGCCCTGAGTTAAGCGCAAAACCTAATAAACTTAAGTCCTGATCAGAAATGCCATCGCGAGCATCAACAACTAGTAGTACAACGTTTGCATCTTCAATGGCTTGAAGTGTTTTAATTACTGAGAATTTCTCAACTACGTCGCTTACTTTTTTACGCTTACGAACACCTGCGGTATCTATTAAAATATATTCTTTGTCGTTACGGGTCATCGGAATATAAATAGAGTCGCGGGTGGTGCCTGGCATATCGTATACAATTACACGTTCTTCACCAAGTATACGGTTTGTAAGTGTAGACTTACCTACGTTAGGGCGACCAATAATAGCCAGCTTTACTGGTTTATCGGCAAACGCTTGATGGTCTGTATCGTCGCCTTCGGCTTCTTGATAAAGGTCGATTAATTCTTCGTCATCACCAGCAACGTCTTCGTCAAGCGCGGCAAGCTCAGCAATTACAGGTTGCAGCGTTTGTTCAAGCAATAGTGTTATACCACGGCCATGGGCTGCCGCGATATGATGTACTTCACCTAATGATAATTGGTAAAATTCAGCACAGTTTGAGTCGGCGTCAATGCCATCTGTTTTGTTGGCAACCACAAAGCACTTTTTCTCTTGCTTTCGCAAGTGATTTGCAATGGCTTGGTCGGCTACGGTCATGCCTACGCGGGCATCAACTAAAAACAGCACAATATCGGCTTCTTCAATGGCGAGTAATGACTGATCAGCCATTTCGGTTTCGATGCCTTCTTCGGAGCCATCAATACCACCCGTGTCTACCACGATAAATTCATAGCCATCGTAATTAGCTTGGCCATATTTTCTATCTCGTGTTAAACCTGGAAAATCGGCTACGAGTGCATCACGAGTACGTGTTAAACGGTTAAATAATGTGGATTTGCCCACATTGGGTCGCCCAACTAGAGCGATCACGGGAAGCATAAACTACCTCTTTAAAAAACAACAAAAGGCTTCGCAGTGCGAAGCCTTACAAAAAACCTTTAAGTGTTAGCTAGTTAGTTCGGTATTGTAACCGCGCTAACTTCACCATCACGGGTGTATAAAATTAGCTTGTCGTCGGCTACAACCGGCTCTACAAAAAAGCCCGAGCTGTCAAATTCTTCACGAGATACTAACTCGCCAGTGTCTTTGTTTAACCAATGAAGGTTACCTTCTTGGTCACCTAAAGCTAAATGGCTACCTGCTACTGCAGGGCCTGTTAGGTACCAACCACGCAGAGCGGGTTGGCTCCAACGTTCAATACCTGAATTTTTATCTAGTGCGTAAATTACGCCTTCGCTATCTACTAGGTAAATAGTTTGGGCATCCATCGCTATTTCGCGATAGCTGCTGTATTCACGTTTCCATACAACATTACCTGAGCGAATATCTACCGCTGCTAGGTTACCGTTATATGCAATAGCATAAGCGTAAGGACCGCTAATAATAGGTTGCGTGTCTACATCCACTAAACGCTCAAATTCTGATGCGCCTTTAGCAACGGCAATTTCTGCGCTCCATGCTGAGTAGCCGCTTTCTGAAATAAGCACACTTAGTTTGCCTGTTTCTAGGCCCAGTAACACCCCACCGTTTGCTACAGTTGGCGAGCTTTGGCCGCGTAAAGTAAGCGGTGGCACTTCTTGCTCAAAGTTCCAGCGTTCTTCGCCTGTATCTGGGTGAAGTGCTAATAATTTACCCGAGCCTAAGTTTACAAAAATTAGGCCATCGCCTGCGGCTGGTTTAGACAGCGCTTCGCCAGGTACATTTTTACGCCATACTTCTTCACCGGTTTCACGGTCAAGCGCAATAATAAAGCCGTGCTCAGAGCCTACGTAAATTTTACCATAAGCTTGTAGTATACCGCCTGATAATTTTGCAGTGCCGTTATCTGACCATGGCCAAAACGATACGTCTTCACGTATGTCGGTTTCCCATAGTGTATCGCCATTAGTAAGCGACAGCGCTTCAATTTGGCCTTCACGGCTGGCTACATAAATGGTGTCTTTGTAAACAGCAGGCGATAAGCGAGAAAAATAATGCTCTACACCACTGCCAACCGACTCTTGCCACACTACCTCTGTTTCAAACTGATTAACAATTTCAGGAAGTACTAACTCGTCTTCGTCATCACTTGATGAGCAACCCATAAGTGTTGCCATGCATAGTGCGAGCGTTGCTGTTGTTATTTTTTTCATACCTAAAACCTTATGCCGCTGGGCTAGTTACTGCTAGGTCGTCTAATTTAATTTGTAATAAAGGGTTTGTAGCTGAGCCCGCTGCTTCAGCCGCTGCTTGGTATGCAGAGCGAGCTTGGTCTTTATTACCTTGCGCAATGTAAATATCGCCTTTAAGTTCTGCTACATTGGCGCTGTATGCTTCTGGTAGTGGCGAGTTTAACGTTGTAAGTGCTTCGTCATACTTGCCTTGTGCAAGTTGAATACGTGCTAAGCGCGTAATGGCAATGGCTTTAAGCTCTTCGCTTTGAGCGTTTGTAACAATCCAGCTTAGTTTTTCGCTAGCTAAGTCTAATTTTTTTGCATCAACAGCGTCTTTTGCCGCAACAAAAGCGGCTAAAGTTGCATAGCTTGTGTCTTGGTTGTTTTTAATGAATGTATCGGCCGCGCCAAGTACATCGTCACTTTGTACAAGTGTTGTATATTCGTCAGACGCTTGCTCAGCCGTTGTAATTTGGTTTTGGTTGTAGGCTTTCCATCCGTATAATCCGCCTAAACCCACAATTACACCTAGCGCAAGTGAAATACCGTTTTCGCGAAAAAAGCGCTTAATGGCTTCTGCTTGTTGTTCTTCTGTTGAATAAATGTCCATTATTACCTCTTAAGTTAGCTTAGCTATTGATAAGCTCAGCTAATAGCGCTTTAGCTTGTTCTAATTCTAGTGTGACTTGCTCTTTACGCTCACGTAAATATTTGATGGTCACAACGCCTTTTTCTAATTCATCTTCGCCGATAATAACAGCCACTAGTGCATCGCTTTTATCAGCTCGTTTTAGTTGTTTTTTAAAGTTACCGCCGCCAGCATGCACCATAACGCGTAAACCTGGCACGTCGCTACGCAATTGAGCTGCAATGGCTGGGGCTTGAATGCTTGCTTTGTCGCCCATTGCCGCTAAATATACATCAGCATTGCGGCGAATGTCACCTACACACTCAAGTGCTTGGAGTAACAGCACTAAACGCTCTAGGCCCATTGCAAAACCCACCGCTGGGGTGGCTTTACCGCCAAGTTGCTCTACTAAGCCATCGTAGCGTCCGCCGGCACATACTGTACCTTGTGCGCCTAAGCTGTCGGTTACCCATTCAAACACGGTGCGGTTATAGTAGTCTAAACCACGTACTAACTTTTCATTAACCGTGTATATGACGCCAGCTGCGTCTAAACGTTCACATAAATTTGCAAAATGTTCTTTTGATTCAGCATCTAAATGCTCAGACAATTTAGGCGCATCCACTAAGATTGCTTGCACGTCTGGATTTTTGCTATCAAGTACACGTAATGGGTTTGAGTACATACGGCGTTTTGAATCTTCGTCGAGTACGTCGGTATGTTGTTCAAGGTAGGCTACAAGTGCATCGCGGTAATCGGCGCGCGCTTCGTTAGACCCTAACGAGTTAAGCTCTAAACGTACGTGCTCGCTAATGCCAAACGCTTTCCATAATTGCGCTGTTAATAATATAACTTCTGCGTCTATGTCGGCTGTGGCAATACCAAATGTTTCTAAACCAAATTGGTGAAACTGACGGTAGCGACCTTTTTGCGGACGTTCATGGCGAAACATTGGGCCCATGTACCACAGGCGCTGCTCTTGGTTATAAAGCAAGCCATTTTGATTACCTGCGCGTACACATACTGCGGTGCCTTCTGGGCGAAGGGTTAGCATGTCGCCGTTACGATCAGCAAAAGTGTACATTTCTTTTTCTACTATATCGGTTACTTCACCAATAGAGCGTTTAAATAAGTCGGTTGATTCTACAATAGGAAAACGAATTTCTTGATAACCGAACGATGCTACTGTCTCGCGTAAAATGTTTTCTACTTTCTGCCAAACTTGCGTGTCGCCCGGCAGACAATCGTTCATACCGCGAACTGCCTGAATTTGTTTTGCCACTGATAAATCCTAATTACTGTTTATGTGTAATAAAAAAATGCTTACACAACAAGAATGCTAAAAATTGACCCGTCATTATATACCCAAATGACCCCATGATGCGAGCGTCGTTTGAATTAAAAGCGATTTAGGCAAGGCATTGATTGAAAGTAATAGTGGTTCTATTGTTAAAATCAATAACGCAGTATAAATCGCTTTTAAACCAACCCGTTGGGCGGTTTACAGACACTTATTCTCATCGTTGTTACTTTTTAAAAGGGATTGCCATTTTTGCAAAGTAACGCCTTGATATTAAGAGCCTGTGAAACGCTGAATTCTGTACCTTGGGGTCGTTTGGGTATCCTCTAGCTATAAAGGTAAACGCCAAACAGCATGGTTTGGCGCTTTATACGGTATTTATTCGACTATTTTAATGTCGATAGGTGTTTGCTGCTCTTTTTGAGCAATAAAGTCGCGCACGTAGCCTTCAAGCTGGTCAACAATGTTGTTGTTATCAATACGCGCTTTTTGACGCTCGCCATTAATGTATAAACCTGAGCGGCGGTTTGCACCGGCAAGGCCAATATCACTCACAAGGGCTTCGCCTGGGCCGTTAACGACACAACCAATTACTGAAACAGACATTGGCTCAACCACATCTTCAAGGCGCTCTTCAAGCTGGTTCATGGTGCTTACGACATCAAACTCTTGACGTGAGCAGCTAGGGCAGGCAATAAAGTTAATACCGCGTGAGCGTATACGCAGCGATTTTAAAATATCAAAACCGACTTTGATTTCTTGAACTGGGTCGGCAGCAAGTGATACACGCAGCGTATCACCAATACCTTCGGCAAGTAACATGCCTAAGCCTACAGCCGATTTTACCGAGCCTGAGCGCATGCCGCCGGCTTCGGTGATCCCTAAATGCAGGGGTTGATCTATTTCTTTAGCAAGTAAGCGATAAGCGCCTACAGCTAAAAATACGTCTGATGCTTTTACTGATATTTTAAATTGGTCAAAGTCAAGGCGGCGTAATATATCTACATGACGCATTGCTGATTCAAGTAATGCCTCGGGAGTTGGCTCGCCGTATTTTTCTTGTAGGTCGCGCTCTAATGAGCCGCCATTTACACCAATACGAATAGGAATATTATGCTCGCGCGCTGAGTCTACAACAGCTCTAATACGCTCTTCACTACCTATATTCCCTGGGTTTATGCGCAGGCAATCTACGCCATATTTTGCCACTTTTAACGCTATGCGGTAATCAAAGTGAATATCGGCAACAAGCGGAATACTCACTTGCTCTTTTATACTTTTAAACGCTTCTGCGGCATCCATTGTTGGGACAGATACACGCACTATATCAGCGCCGGCATCTTGTATTGCTTGGATTTGCGCAACCGTGGCATCTATATCTAGGGTATCGGTATTGGTCATCGACTGCACGGCAATAGGGGCTCCGTCACCAATAGGCACGTTGCCTACATTGATGCGGGTTGATTTTCTGCGTTTAATTGGAGATTCTGAAAACATAGCGACTACTCTGCTAATGGTAATTTAAATTTGGCTAAACGATTTTTAGGATAACCAGAGATATCAACTGGTTCGCCGTTTAGAGAAACACTAACTACGTCGTGCTTACCTAGCACAACCGAAAAAGGCGGGGTACCGCTTACAGTCATTTTATAGCCTGCTTTTTTTACGCCAAATGCAATGCGCTCACCCTCACCATCGTGTATTTCTACCCAGCTCTCATCGTTAAACACCATGTTAATTGTACTGGTGTTACTTTGCGTGTCGGGCTCGTTAGTGGCTGCTTGGGTGTCAGCGGCAATAGGCGCCGTGGCATTAACGGCTTCACTTAAGGGGACTTGTTCAGCACTTATAGGCATCACCGCCGGTGTGCGCTCAACAGCCTGTGTTGCTTGCATTTGTGAGGTGTTCTGACTTTCGTTATTTAGCGCGTTGTTAGTTTGCAGGTTATCTAAAATTGAATTTTCAATATTGATTGTGCTTGTTTGCTCATCGATAGGGGTGGCATTTTGCCAAAACCATAAGGCAGATGAGCCAATAACAATGGCTAAAATAATGTAGCTCACCAGCATTAGGCGGCTGTCGTGGGCTTCTTTTTCTGTGCGGCGCGAAAAGCTTTGCATGTTAGCCGGCTTTGTAGGCTCAGGCGGTGCAGGCAATCTGGCTAATATAGGGGCGCTATCGACGTGTAGTTCACGGCAATAGTTTTTAATGTAGCCTTTTACAAAGGTAATAGGGCCTAATGTTTGATACTGATCGCTTTCTAAGCGTTGTAACTGAGAAATAGAAAGCTTAAGTGGGCCAGTAAGTGACTCTAAGCTTACATTAGCCTGCTCTCTGTGCGCTTTTAATAGTTGCCCAACACTTGGCTCATCGCTTTGTTGCGTAGTTTCTTCTGTCATAATAGGTACGAATTTGGATCCACTAGTAATAGTCTATGCCCAGGTGTAAGTTCTATATCTGGGCTTAATTTATTCCATCGCATTAATTCATCAATTAATACATGCCGCTGGGTAGCTATGTCGTAAAGGGTATCGCCAGCTTTAATCTCGTAATAAATATTAGGATCGTTTAAATAAATTTTACTTCCGTTGATCACACGATCCGACTCCTTTAGACCATTCCACTGCAGGAGTTTTTGTAGTTTAACATTGTATCGCACTGAAATGCTAAATAGGTTTTCACCAAACTCAATAATATGAAAAGGCACCTTTAAAGGGGGGACTTTTGGATTAAGCATTGGTGGCACTTGTTTTACACTTGGTTGATAGTTTTTGAGTGTAATGTCTTGGTTGTCGCTGTATGAATTACCACTAAATACAGCACTGTCTTTTTTAGCCTCGTAAAATACAACTGCATTATTTAAGCCCGTATTCTGTGGGCCATTTGCAGCAGAACGTGTATTTTGTGGAGTATTAAAGTTAGCTTGTTTTGGTGCGCCAAATGAAATTATTTTTACTTCGTCATCCTCTTTAGCTGCTTGTGTAGCGGCAGTTTTTGGCGGCTCAGCTTTGGTTTTAGACGTGTGTTGCGCTTGGTGATCCGTTGTTAATGCCATAAGCACGGCTGCGGTATCTGTTTTAGACTCTGCAGGTGTAGGCTTGTTTACCTCTTGGGCAGGTTGTTCTTTGTTAGTTTCAGGCGCTTGGGCAGTATTTTTTACGGTTGGAGCCGCTGTCGCAGCAGGCACTACTGCTTTAGTTGTTGTAACTACTTTAGTTTGCGCGGTTTGTGGGGCTGGCGTGAGAGTGTTAGCGTCATCACTTTGCTCAGCTACGCTTTTTTGTTTGTTTACAGCGGCGATGGTTGCCTGCGCGCTTGGCGCCTCATTTAATACTGAGCTTGAAGGCTCAACCCCTGGGGAAATTAAGCTGGTCGAATTATCGGTAGTTGGGCGTTTTTTACGAATAATTTTAATTTTTGGTTGCTCAACCCTAATTTGCTCTTCGCCGTACTGCTCTTGAAGCTCTTCAAGCTGCGCTTTACGGTATTTTTCGCGTAGAATTTCAAACTCAGTTTGTTTGGTACGATTATCGCGAATAGCATAGGCTTGCTTACTTGTCGGGTAAGTTTGCATTATAGTAGCGGCAATTTTTTCTGCTTCTTCTATTCTGCCCATACGCTGCTTAATTAAATAACCAAGCAATAAAGCCCGTGCAGACACTCGGCCGGTGTCGTCATGGCGCTTTAGTACTTCGCTGGCTTTATGCAAATCGCTTTTAGCATAAAAAAGGGCGGCTAAGCTTATTAGGGTCGATGTACGTTGCGAGCTGTGATTAAGTGCTTGTTTAAAGTAACTCTCTGCATTTTCAAAGTCGTTAAATTCAATGGCACATAATGCAAGGTTTTCGTAGCTTTCGGCAACGCGTATATAGCTTGGGATATCAATTGCTTTTAAAAACTGATCGGTTGCGCGGTCATACTCTTCAATGCTACATAAAAACACACCGTAGTTATTAAGCGTATTCGGATCGTCAGGCTTAATTGCTAATGCTTTTTGATAGGCTTTATCGGCACGCTCTTTTTCGCCTACTTGTTGGTAATAATAAGCAAGAGAGTAATGAACTTCAGGCAGATTAGGGGCAAATTCTATAGCTCGCTCAAGGTTATACTTTGCTTGCGAGTTGTTGCCTGTTTCTAAATATTGTAAAGCGAGGGCGATACGAGTGCGTGCTGCGCCTGCATTATTGATTTTGTTTTCGACGACGGGTTTGTCACTGCCGTTATAACTACTTTCACTTACACATCCGCTAAGGGCTAGTGTTGAAAGTGTTAAAGCAAGTAAAGATCGCATTACCTTGTCTCTGTTTTTCTATCCATAGCGCCTATCTTACCTAAAACCTTTAGTGTTGCATCATTTATTTAAAAATAAACAACTTAACCACCCTGTATAGGGAAAATACACAGGGTGGTGGCAGGCTTATGCTTGCTGAATATTTACACTAATGGCGTTATCGTCGCGCATTTTCTTTTTCGCCATACGTTTTGTACGGTCAACAACATCGCCAGCTAATTGCCCACAGGCGGCGTCAATATCGTCACCACGGGTACGGCGCACAATACATGTGATACCCGCTGCTTGCAGTACTTTAGAAAAACGGTCAATACGGCTGTTGCTAGAGCGTGTGTATTCGTTACCTGGGAACGGGTTAAACGGAATAAGGTTAACCTTAGAAGGTGTACCTTTAAGCGTTTTAACCAGCTCATGGGCTTGGTCGGTGCTGTCGTTAACGCCATTTAGCATAACGTATTCAATGGTTACGTCTTTATTGGCTTTAGAGCCATCGATATAACGACGGCACGCCGCTAAAAATTCTTCAATAGGGTATTTTTTATTAATTGGTACAAGTACGTCACGCAGTGCGTTATCGGGTGCGTGAAGTGAAATAGCAAGTGCGACGTCTATTTTTTCTTTTAGTAAATCAAGCGCAGGTACAACGCCTGAGGTACTTAATGTTACGCGGCGCTTAGATAAACCAAAGCCCCAGTCGTCCATCATTAGCTCCATTGCTGGCACGACGTTTTTAATATTAAGTAGTGGCTCGCCCATACCCATCATTACTACGTTGGTAACAGGGCGTTTTTCGCTGTTGCCATCAAGGCCTATGTCTTTAGCTACGCGCCAAACTTGTCCAATAATTTCCGACACTTTAAGGTTACGGTTAAAACCTTGTTGCGCAGTTGAGCAAAACGTACACTCAAGGGCACAGCCCACTTGTGAAGATACACATAAAGTGGCGCGGTCTTTTTCTGGGATCCATACCGCTTCAACTTCTTGGCCGCCATCGAGCACTAAAGCGTACTTAATAGTGCCGTCGCTTGCTTGCTGGCGCACTGAGATTTCTGGCGCAACAATTTCGCATTCGTTTTTAAGCTTTTCTTTAAGCTTTTTATTAACGTTGCTCATATCGTCAAAGTTATCAACGCCAAAATGATAAATCCATTTCATCACCTGGTCGCCACGAAATGGCTTTTCACCGAATGATACAAACAGCTCGCGCATTGCATCTCGGTTTAAATCTAATAAGTTAATCTTTTTTTGCTCGGTCATGAAACAACCTCAATCGGTGACGGTGGAGATAAAATTTACAAGGATAAATTGTACACAATTCACCCACTTTAATCATTAAGTAAAATATCAAAAATGTACTTAAGGATACTTTACGTAATGACTAAAAAAGGGCTCGAAAGCCCTTTTCTTACTTTGCATTACAGCGTTAGCTGTAAAACTCGAATTAACGAGTACGTGGGCAAAGCTCTTCGTCAGCGAAGAAGTACGCGATTTCGCGAGCAGCAGATTCAACAGCATCAGAACCGTGAACAGCGTTTTCGTCGATGCTATCAGCGTAGTCTGCACGTAAAGTACCTGCTAGTGCTTCAGCTGGGTTAGTAGCACCCATGATTTCGCGGTTTTTAAGAACAGCGTTTTCGCCTTCAAGAACAGTAACCATTACTGGGCCAGATGTCATGAAAGATACTAAAGCACCGAAGAAAGGACGCTCGCTGTGCTCTGCGTAGAAACCTTCAGCTTTCTCTTTTGAAAGGTGAACCATTTTAGCTGCAACGATTTTAAGACCCGCAGTTTCGAAACGGTTGTAGATTGCGCCGATGTGGTTTTTTGCTACTGCATCAGGTTTTACGATTGAGAAAGTACGCTCTAAAGCCATCTTTATGCTCCAATAATTTTTAAATAAAAGTGTGAATATTTACGGGCGCGAATTATACGCGTTTTAATTGAAAAAACCTAATTTTATTAAAAACCAGTTTGGTTGCAGTTTTGTGGTGTAGGTAAATGCTGCTTTAAAATAAAGCTTTTTTAAGGTATTAAGTAAGAATCTTAAAGCGGGATTTATAGCTTCAATTCAAAGATTTTATTGTTTTAATTAGCTCTTGTTCTCTTTTTTGTAGCTCTTTTATGGCTTGCTTCTTGCTGGGGTTGTAAGGGTAGCTTTCATTCAAGGCCAGGTTCAAATTTGTAGCTGCAGTATGTAGCTCTTTTAAATTTGAGTGCAATAAGTTTGATTGAATTGACTTTTCTTTTAACCTTCTAACTTTCCATTGTATAGCTAATCTAGTAAACATTAGAAAATACTTTGGATTTTCTTGCTGCGAATATATTATGTAGGGTTGAAATGAGTCATACATGTTTATTATGGTTGAGCCGTATGCTCGGTATAATAGCTTCTCATCAAAAGTTTTTGACAAGATACCATTTGCTACACTTTCCCACTCGTTCAGTAATAAGTCAAGATCGTCTGAAAGTTGAATGTATTTACTTATAGGTAACTTTTTTGCTGTCCTAAGCTCCTTGGTGGCACGGAAAGCTTCTACTATTGTTTTGTTGTGCTTGTAAGATGCCTCAAAATCTAAAGAGTTTTTTTCTCTTGAAATAAGTTTTTGAAGCGTAAAGCCTAATATCGCAACTATTGAGGCGATTATAGAAGCTATAATCGGAGCGGGTATTGTGAATATATACGTCAGTAGAATTAAGGAAGCTAGGGCAAATGAAAATACATAAAAAGGCCTGACCATCAGTTACAGTTGCTCCATTTAAAACAAAATAAGAGGCTAGGCCTCTTACTTTTAATCGTTATGTTGGATTTAAGTCCACTTCTCTTCTTCAGGGTTATGCTTTGAAATTAACATTTTAACTCTCCTATAGTTACCGAATACTGTTGTTTACAGTTGGTAATAAGAATAAGTATGGCTAATAAATTAGCTTAAATCAACCATTACTAAACAAGACCTACGGGTATTTTATGAGGTCTAACGATTGGTACAGCAGCCACTTATCCTGCTCTCTTGAAAAATGGACAACTTTGATTTTGATCAAAATAGATAAAAAGAAACTTATTATAATGCCGTGCTTGCAATATTAACTAACCATGCAGCCGATGTGTACTCGGTTGAACTTATGGAGCGCATATGCCAGCTGTTTCTTCTGTCACTTCTTTTATACCTGAACTGTTATGCCCTGCGGGGAGTTTAAAAAACATGCGCTATGCCTTTGCATATGGAGCTGATGCCGTTTATGCCGGCCAGCCTCGCTACAGCTTGCGGGTACGCAATAACGAGTTTGATTTAAAGACACTACAAATAGGCATTAATGAAGCCCATGCGCAAAATAAAAAGTTTTATGTGGTCTCTAATATTGCGCCGCATAACAGCAAAGTTAAATCGTATTTACGTGATATAGAGCCGGTGATTGCGATGGGGCCCGATGCGCTGATTATGTCAGACCCTGGCTTAATTATGTTGGTACGTGAAAAATGGCCCACTATGCCTATTCATTTATCGGTGCAAGCAAATGCCGTTAATTATGCAAGCGTGCAGTTTTGGGCAAAACAAGGTATTGAGCGGGTTATTTTATCGCGCGAGCTTTCGCTTGAAGAAATAAAAGAAATTCGCACACTATGCCCAAATACTGAACTTGAGGTGTTTGTGCATGGTGCATTATGTATGGCGTATTCTGGGCGTTGTTTGCTCTCGGGGTATATTAATAAGCGCGACCCAAATCAGGGAACTTGCACTAATGCCTGCCGCTGGGATTATGATGTAAAACCAGGAACTGAAAACGAAACGGGCGATATGGTGCACAAAGTTGACCCTAACCAAGTTATACCAACGCTTGGTGAAGGTGCGCCAACCAATAATATTTACATGCTTGAAGAGCAAGGACGCCCAGGGGAGTATATGCCAGCCTTTGAAGATGAACATGGCACCTACATTATGAATTCAAAAGACTTACGCGCCGTACAGTATGTTGAAAAGCTGACAGAAATGGGCGTACATAGTTTAAAAATAGAAGGGCGAACTAAGTCGTTTTATTACGTTGCCCGCACTGCGCAAGTTTACCGTAAAGCAATTGATGATGCGGTTGCAGGTAAGGCGTTTGATCCTAACTTATTTAAAACACTCGAAAACTTAGCGCATAGAGGCTACACCGAAGGCTTTTTAAAACGCCATGCTCATCAAGATTACCAAAATTACGAATATGGTCATTCGGTATCGACTAAGCAGCAATTTGTAGGAGAGGTGTTAGGACGCGATGAAAAGGGGTTAGTAAACATAGACGTTAAAAACAAATTTTGTGTAGGGGATTCTTTAGAGCTAATGACCCCGCAAGGTAACATCACTTTTGTACTTGATAGCATGCAAAACAAACAGGGCGAAAGGATTAGTGATGCAAAAGGGTCTGGGCATAGTGTAAAAATACCATTAGATGAGAGCATTAATGTAGAGCATGCCATTTTGATGCGTAATTTAGATGAGCAGCAAGATACGCGTAACCCTTATAAAAAAATAGCAGGTGTGTAAGGGATAGGCATGGCACTACTTATTAGTGATAAATGCATTAACTGTGATGTATGTGTAGATGAGTGCCCCAACAGCGCCATTTTTATGGGGGAAGAAATCTATCAAATAGACCCAAGTAAATGCACAGAATGTGTGGGGCATTACGATAAACCCACTTGTGTCATAGTGTGCCCTATTAAGTGTATTAAAAGCGATCCTTTAAATAAGGAGTCACTTGAGCAGCTCGCACAAAAGTATGTAAACCTTGTTGAAAGTGATAGCTGAACACATAAAAACAAGCTTATGCTTAAAAATAGAGTAAAAATTTAGCTTAAACTACTTATTAATTATCGCGTTATCATTAATACCTTCTATACTGGAAGTAACTTGATTTAGTGTTTTTTGGTAGGGAAATTAATGTTTTTTTCAAAAGGTAAGCAAAACGAAATAGCCGCTTTAAAAGCCCAGCTGTATCCCTTGGAGCAGGTATGGGAAGGGCTTTACAAAGAAATGCTGGTACTTAATGTACTTTATGATGGACGAATTTCGCATGCTAACGATAACTTTTTAAACGCACTTGGCTATAACGAAGATAATTTAACAAATAATCAGTTAGGCGATTTTATTGCTGAGCAGTCGCGGTTATCACCAGAATACGAAGAACTTGAAAAAGCATTCCAAAAAGAAGGCCACTGGAGTGGTGCCATAGAGTTTATACGCCAAGATGGCAATGCAGAATGGCTAAGGTTAATAGTGCACCCAGTGGTGGGCGAGCAAAACCAGTTATTGTATTTTTCTGTGTTTGGCACTGTGCTTACCAAAACGATTGCGACTTCTCGCGAGCAAAGCGACACAATAAAAGCGATTTATCGCTCTATGGCCGTGATTGAGTTTGATTTAGCGGGGCACGTATTAACGGCAAACGATCAGTTTTTGTCGGCCATGGGGTACAGTGAATCAGAAATAATAGGTCAACATCACCGAGTGTTTTGTGAAACCGAAGAAGCTAATTCGGCTGAATACCAAGAATTTTGGAGTAAATTAAGGCAAGGCCAATTTATTGCAGATAGGTTTAAGCGGATAGATAAGTATGGCAACGTGATTTGGTTAGAAGCGACTTACAATCCAATATCAAATGATGCGGATCAACTTTATAAAGTAATGAAGTTTGCCACCGTAATTACTGAGCAAGTAAACCGCGAAATTGCTATATCGCAAGCTGCCGAAATTGCCTACGGCACCTCTACAGAAACAGATAAAACCGCAGAGCGTGGTAGTAGCGTGCTACAAGAAACAGTTTCTGTTATGAATGAGTTAGCCGTTAATATGGAGCAAGCCGCTAATGAAATATCGGCACTTGATCAGCAGTCACAACAAATAGCCAGCATAGTGCAAAGTATTAGTAGTATTGCTGAGCAAACCAATTTGCTTGCCCTTAATGCTGCAATAGAGGCTGCGCGTGCAGGAGAGCAAGGGCGCGGCTTTGCTGTAGTAGCAGATGAAGTAAGGCATTTGGCGTCAAGAACATCAAAGGCAACAGAAGAAATTGTGGAAGTTGTGCAGCGTAATCAATCACAAACTCAAAGTACAGTGGCCGTTATTGAGCAAGGTAAAGAAAAAGCCGAGCAAGGTTTAGCGCTTTCTAAAGAGTCAGGTGATGTTATGGCTGAAATTCAAGATGGAGCACAAAAGGTAGTGAATGCGGTGGGGCAATTCACAAGCCAATTAAACTCTAATAGTTGATTGGCTATAGCGCGATAAAAAACAAGCATATACTAAAACCGCGTTCGCGGTTTTTTGCTTTATGGCGTATTTTAAACAATACCCTAGGCGTTTTTTTACACTTAAAACAGCGTTTAAAACTAGCCATATAAACCAAATATGCCCTAGGTAGTGAGGTGTAAGTCAGTTTTTAAATCATGATAAGGGGAAATTAAGCCATACGTTAACAATAGATTAAGTTTCGCCATGTAAACTTTGCGAAAATTTACTATTGCGTACCTCAATACGTTGACGGAATCACTTATTTGCTTAGCTAAAAGCAACATAAATGGAATAGTTATAAAAATGATTAATTGCCCACGTCATTACCCCTTTTCTAAAATATATAAATCTTTGTTTTGTGTATCCCTTATTAGCTCAAGTTCGCTTAGTTTAGCCGATGGTGTTACCTCACAAAACGCTAAAACTCCGCTTAAAAAAAACATGGAAGTAATTGAAGTGCGAGGAATACGCACAAGTATGGCTGAGAATTTAGATGTTAAGCGGATGTCTGGCTCTGTGGTGGATGCAATTACAGCCGAAGATATCGGGAAATTTCCTGACAAAAACGTAGCGGATTCGTTGCAGCGAGTGCCCGGTGTTGTTATTGAACGCGACGGCGGAGAAGGGGCATCGGTTAGTATTCGTGGCTTATCATCTGAGCTTACATTTACTCAGCTTAATGGCAATTTTATAGCGTCATCACCCGGAGAGCCTTCTCGTTCGTTCAATTACACTTTACTGCCCTCTGCCATGATAGAAAGCGTAGAAGTGTATAAATCGCCAGAAGCACGTTTAGATGAAGGCGGAGTGGGTGGCACAGTATTGATGCATAGCCGCAAGCCTTTAAGCATGGAGGCAAACTCAGGTGTATTTAATGTTGAATCCACTTACGCTGATGTAACAAAAGAATACGAGCCGCAATTTACTGGCTTATATTCATGGAAAAATGACGACGACACCTTTGGCGTATTAATGGGTTATACCTATCAAGAGCGTACTAATCGCACATTAACAGGCAGCACCGATGCCAATGTATGGCGTTACACTGGTGGCGGCCAACCTGCTGATATTAATGGAAATGCCGTTGATAACAATAATGGCTGGGATACTATTAATGATGCCAGTGGTAAGAGTTACGATGGCGTGTGGTTTCCGCAGGTAGTACGTGCTTCAGTGCTTAATGAAAAACGTGAGCGTGAAGGTATTCAATTTAGTACGCAGTGGCGACCAACTAACAACTTAGAGCTTGGCTTTAACTACTTTGGGTTTACGCTTGGGCAAGACAGAACTGAATCAGTCATTGATATACCAGAATGGTCACTCAATCCTGATTTTTTAACCGCCGTTACACTTGATCAAACAGGCACTATTGCAACGGGTATGCAATATAATGCCAGTGCTAGCGGTGTTGAAAACGATATGCAGTTTCCGTGGATGCGTGGCAGTTATGTACGCGAAGAGTCTACCTCCGATACGTTTGATTTTAATTTAACCTACGAAGGCGATACCTTTAAAGCACGTTTTGTTATTGGTAACACGCAATCTGAGGGTGGGCCTGAAGAAAGCTGGGAAGCGGCATATAAAAGCTCAAACGCTGGTGAAAACCAAGCCGTTATAGAAAATGCAGCTCAAACAGCTGGCTGGTCAATAGCGCAAGATAATGTATCACTTAATATTGACCCAAATACATTCGCTAACTTGCAAAGTGGTTTGGGCGGCGGCCGTGATGCTGGCTCGTCAAATTCAAGCTTTGTTCGCAGTGAACTCGAGGAAGATTATTACCAGGCCGACATCGACTTTTATGTTGATTGGGGGTTTTTAAAAACCATTAGAACCGGCGCTAAATATCGCCATGCCAACTTACACCGCGAGACCGGCAATACGTTTTTTTTAGACTCTAACTTTGATATTGCTGCAGGTGAAGCGAGTGAGCAAGGCATAACGCAATTTGATAGCTATCAATGGAATGGCGGTATGCCACTGGCCGAGGAGGTGTTTATTAATCAAACCAATATAGTGGGCGGGTTTAACATAAACCAAATGCCCAGCATAGATTGGGATAAATACCGAAATTTAGTAACAAACAACTACACACCTTATACCCGCATAGAAGATAATTTTGTATACGATATTGAAGAAAAAATATCCGCGTTTTACATTCAAGGCGATTTTGAATTGAGTGACATTAGAGGTAATTTAGGTGTGCGCGTAGTACACACTAAAACATTAACCTCTTCTACCGATTTATATACTTATCAACGTGATCACACCAATGATGAAACAGGCGAGCCGGTAACTGGCGATGCGCGCTTTGTAGATGACTATCAGTTGGTTACACAAAAAAACACCGACACTCAAATTCTACCAAGCTTTAATATAGCGTGGGATGCCACCGACGATTTAGTGATTAGAGGCGCTATTGCTAAAGTGATGGCGCGACCAGATTACAGCGATTTAGGCTCGCAGCAGCGTATTACGTTTGTATCAAATGAATGGGCAGATGACAGAGCTGCATTTAACGAGCTTGCAGGCTTTAGTGGCAGTGGCGGTAATAAAAATTTAAAACCTTTTGAATCAGTGCAGGCCGATTTATCTATTGAATATTATTACGCCGAGGGCTCAGCATTGGGGCTAGCGCTATTTCATAAAAAGGTTGATAACTTTGTTGTGCCGCTGGTAATAGATATGCAGCAAGAGTTTGCAGGCAAAGAAAATATAGTAGAAAGCGGGGTAATTACCGTTGCGCCATACAGCACCGTGGGTAACGGCACTGATGCGGTATCAAAAGGGGCTGAAGTATTTATTCAACATGCATTTGCAGGCGGTTTTGGCTTTTATGCTAATTACACCTATAACAAAACCAATAAAGCCGATGTAAGTGTAAATGGAGAAGAATTTGGTCAGTCGCCACTGATCGGGAGTGCTAAATACCAATACAACACCTCCGCTTATTACGAAGGCGAGTACTTTACTCTTCGCGCGTCGTACAATAAACGCGGCGAAACTGTACTTGGCTTAAACAGTGGTTTAAATGTATACCAAGACCCTTACGAGCAAGTTGATGTAAATGCCGCCATTAATATATCTGATAGCTTAAGTTTAACAGCCTCTGTTATTAATTTAACTAAATCGGAAACTGTTACGCGTTTAGGTAACGATACTGATGCGCGTTTATTAAGTTCAAGTTACTCAGGTAGGCGCTACTACGCGGGTATAAATTATAGTTTTTAGGTAAAAACCCACTATACGTTTTTAGCACACTAACCTTGTTAATAAATAGCATGGCTATTATGATGAAATTATTATAAAAGGATGAAGAAAATAAATTAATGAGCTACCAACCGTTTATAGATGATTCTGCTTCGCTAATCGAATTTACGCGTGTGTATTTAGCGCTTTTTTACACGTTTGTGGCGGGGTTTTACACCGTTAGAATTATTTATAAAAACCGTTCTACGCCTGCGGGTGTTATTTTTCCTGGCGCTAAGTTTTGTACTAGCTGGTGGAATCATATGGCGTTTAAGTTTTTTCGGGCTGCTATATGGTTAGTGTGTGTGCTGCGTGTGTTTGTACCTGTCACCGACAACTACTTAGGTATGTTTAATTCCTTAAATGGGTGGCCAGGTGTTATGTTTGGCAATATTTTGCTCACGGCGGGCTTTGCACTTAGCATGGTGGTGCATTTTCATATGGCGTCACTTTGGCGCTCGGGTATAGATCCAAATGGACCGCAAACGCTTAAAACCACAGGCTTATATAGTTTTTCGCGCAATCCCATGTATGTAGGCGTGGCAACTGCTCAGCTGGGATTCTTTTTAGCCTTACCGAGTGTATTTAGTTTAATTTGCTTGGCCGTGGGCTTAATTGCACTTTATAAACAAATAGTGGTTGAAGAAGCGCATTTAGCAACGCGCTTTAATAGTGACTACCTAAACTACAAGCAAACCGTACCGCGCTGGCTGTAATTATTCGGTGGTGGCTTTTATTTGCAGATGGCTATTTATAAAGTTTTGCTTTGAAAGTGGCTTTGAATATAAATAGCCCTGAATATAGTCACAGCCCAATGCAATTAATTGCGCTTGTTGAGTGGGTGTTTCTACCCCTTCGGCGACCACTTCTACCCCTAAGTTATGCGCCATTGTAATTATGGCTTTAATTAGCGCTATACTGCTACTATTGGCTTCAATATTTTGTATAAACGATTGATCTATTTTAAGTATATCAATGTCTAATTGTTGAAGGTACGCAAGCGATGAGTAGCCAACCCCAAAGTCATCAATGGCAATGTCTATATCAAGCGCGTTAAGCCGCTTTAAATGGTGTTGGATTGCGTTATCTGGGTCCATTAAGCTGTTTTCAGTTATTTCAATTAGAATCGTGTGAGGGGGCAATTTATAAAGTTTGCATGCCTCTACCCATTGTGTAACCCACACACCGTCGCGGTCAATTTCTAAAGGTGAGGTGTTTACACTAATTTGCACCGGTGTATAACTTAGTTTATTAAACTCTACAGCATCACGAACAGCTTGCGATTTAACCCATTCTCCTAGCTCTTTTATTAAGCCATTTTGTTCTGCTACATCAATAAATTCGGCAGGGCCAATAATGCCTTTTTTTGGATGATTCCAACGGATCAGCGCTTCCGCTTTTTTTAGCGTATGTGAATGTGGGTCCCATATTGGTTGATAGTAAAGTTCAAACTGGTTTTTATGCAAGCCGATGCGTATCTCTTCTATAAGACGACGTTTTTCAATAGCGAGCTCTTCCATTTCATAGGAAAAAAATTCGAACCTATTGCGCCCCTTACTTTTTGATAAATACATTGCTTGGTCGGCTCGTTTGATCAACGTTTCTACCGAGTCGCCGTCTTGTGGGAAAAATGCCACGCCCATACTTGCAGTTACCTGAACATGCTCGTTTTTAATAGTTATGGTTCGGGTAAGGCTTTTCATTACATCGTGAGCTATATGGGAGACCGTTGTTGTATCGTTTACCCCTTTAAGTATTAGGGTAAATTCATCACCGCCTAAGCGCGCCACTATATCTTGCTGTTTTAAGCAGCGGCGAAGTCGCTTAGCCACCTCGTGGAGTAATAAATCACCAAAGTCATGGCCTAAGCTATCGTTTACTTCTTTAAAGCCATCTAAATCAATAAAAACCAAAGAAAATTTTTGTTCAGGTGTGCTTACAAGCTGTTGCAGGTGCTCATAAAAATAACGGCGGTTAGGTAGGTCGGTTAAGCCATCTTGATAGGCATATTGATGCAGCTGAACATTGGCATTTTCGAGCTCTTTTGTTCTTCGTTTTACTTGGTTTTCAAGTAGGTTATCCCGCTGCTCTATGGTTTGTAGCATGGTATTAAAACAGCTGGTTAGCTTACCCACTTCGTCCTTTGAAAGCTCTTTAGCTCGTAAACTATAGTCGTTAGATGAGGTTATCTGCTCCGCAGTTTGTGCTAAATATAAAATGGGGTTTAAAAAACGCTTTCTAAGCATTAGCGATACAAGCAAACTTAAAATAAAGCTAAAAATCATTAATACAATAATAAACCGGCCATAAAAAGCGGCTCTGTCGTTGAGGTCACTGTCGTCGGCGCGCACAATTAGCGTACCGTAGCGCTGTGCGTCAATTTTTAGTGGTGTTTTTACTTCTGTAGTGTGCGCAGCTGAGTTTTCTTTATTGTATTTAGGTGATGCAACGCTTGCGAGTTGTTGGCTAAAATTGTCTAGCACTTCTACAGAAACAATGTCGGATCGCATTAATAGCGGCTCAATGAGCTCTTTAATGGCAGCAATATCGTAAAAAATTAAGGCCGTACTTATATTGGGGGCCAATATTTGAGATAGCGATTTTAGGCTTTGCGTTTGTTCTTGTTTTGCGGTTTTTAGCTCATACGCGCTAAAAACAGCAGTTACAGTCGCCGTAGAGATAAGCGCAACACTCATTAAAATAAACAGCAGCTTTTTACTCATTGAGTTAAGCGAGAAGTAGTTTTTCATTATTTACCCCTCAACTACACGTGCTAGGCGAAGCACTTTTGAGCTCATAGTAATGCCTGCTTTTTTGAGCTTGTTTGGGGCAACTTCAAAGCGTACCTTACTACTTGATAGAAAAAATCGAATATGTCCATTTGTGGCTATAAAGCCATCGGTTTCGCCAACTACCATTGTATTTTTTAACTCAAGGGCAGAGTGAGCCTCTAACCATAATTTGTAGGTATTATCGGTAATAAAGACTATATCACAGTCCTCAAGTACGGTTGTCTTAAGGGGGGTGTATTTATTACGTAGGTAGCGATTATGCACTTTGCGATTTTCTAAAGCGGCATTGGCTATGGCTATAAATTGGCTATCGGGGCTACAGATTAAAAAATCGGGTGTGTTTTCTTTAGCTGATTGCCATTGGCCTAATCGGGCAAAGTTATATAAAAAGCCTGCTTTAAGTACATATTCTTTTTGCACAGCAAAGGCGCTTGGGCTTGTACAAAGCCCAAGGCATAAAAATAGGTAAAGCAGTCGATTTAAAAGCTTAAGCATTGGCTCTCTTAAAATGTTGCGCTAACAGAAAACGTGACACACTCGTCTATGTAATTAGGAACCGTAAATGTTTCGCGAGTATTGCCGTATTCAATATGGGCGCCTGCAAATAAGTTTTTGCCTGATACGGCTGTGGCCCAGTTGTTGTTTATTTTCCAGTTCCATGTAAGGTCTACCGCCGTGTAGTTATCTGTATTATAGGTGCTTGAGTTTTCGGCTCTTAATGTAGCAAAAACAGTATGCTGTTCATTCAGATGATAGTTGAGTTTTGTAAATAACTGCCTGTTTATCGAGTCGTAGCCAATAGTGGGGCGCGTTGCATTAGGTAAATCATAATCTATTTTAGTGTAGCTGTAGCCAATTTCGCTGCTTAAGTCGTCTATTAGTTGCATTGAAAATAACAAATCACCGCCGGTGGTGGTGGTTTCACCGAGCGAGACAAAGTCGTAATCTAAGCTTGTTTTTTGCAGTGCCGCAAACGCTTGAGGTATTTGTCCTGAAAGGTAAAAATTTAATGCAGGTATAAATTGTTCTACGTGAGGGTTTAAGCCAATTACGGCAACATCATCTGCTTGCGTATTAAACGCAGAAACATCTAAAGACCAGTCAGCCTTAGATACACGGTAACCTAGCTCGTAGGAGGTATAGTTTTCAGCTTTTACTTTATCGTTCCCATTTAAAAATGTGGCTATATGGTATTCATCTATTTCGGGTACGCCCGATTGCATCCCAATGACGTCTGAAATTTTTTGGCCATTGACTCTAAAGTTATCATTATATTCAATCAGGGTAGGAATACGCACACTTCGAGAAATTGAGCCCCAAGCTAAGTGATCGTGATTTGGTTGATAGGTAAAACGAACTAAAGGTTGGTTTTCCCAGCCGGTTAAATCGTTATGCTCTATTTTTGTACCTACAATGAGGTTTAACGTATCAGGTATAACACTGTATTGTGCTTGTAGCATGGCACCGTATTGATAAAGATTATCTAAGTCTTTATCGCTATTAATAAAAATACTATCTTGGAAAGAAATATTATTAAAGCGATAATTTAGGCCCCAATCTACCTGTAATGCGCCGGCAATAAAGTTCATTTGATAATCAATATCAATCGATTCAAAATCTTCATTTATATAGGGCTGATCGCCTTGCTGTTTAAGCCACGACATTTGCAACATTTGATTTGCATTCTCAGAAAGGCGATGCTCAACACGGGTCATTAAGCGCGTGTCGCGCCTGTCAGCGGTTGTTGGAAACTGCTGGCTACGATTCGACGAATCTAAAACGCCAGTAAGGTTTTGACCGTGCTGCGTGTGAGTATGATCCCCCTGGAAGAGTATTGACCACTCATCGCTTGGCGTAAAATCGGCTCTAAAGCCACCGGAATGTTGCTTAGTAAAGTCATTCGGTTTAATGCGACTGCCTTTTTTAGAAGGTGCAGTATTTTTAGTATTGTAATAGCCCCTGTAACTACCAATATCTGAAATATCGCCGCCATGGCGAAGGCTTATATCTGCATTAATTTGATTACCTGTAATTGCTTTAGCGTATGTGTTGCGTGTATCTATGCTGTTTTTAGTAATGATATTAATAACGCCGTTATTTGCATTATTACCCCATAACAACCCACCCTGACCTCGAATAACTTCAATGCGCTCAATGTCGTATAAGGGCACATGTAATGACTCCCAGTAAACAGCGGCAAATTTCGGCGTATATAAGCTTTGCCCATCTATCATTACCAGTAATTTGCTTGAATAACGAGAAGCAACCCCGCGGGCAGAAATAGCCCATTGATTGTTATCAAGCTGTCTTACGGCAAGTCCTGGCACCATTTTTAACGCCTCAGGAATAGAGGTGGCTCCCGAACTTTCAATTTGCTCTTTGCTTAGTACGTAAATAGACGAGGCTGTATTAAAGGCCGATTGTGCTCGTTTCATTGCAGAGGTGGCCTGCACATCCATTCCCATTAACGCATCAAGGTCTAAGTCATCGTCGTTTAATGGTTCGGCAGCAAGTATTGGTGAGGCAATAATAAGTGAGCACACTAACTTTTTAGGTATTTTCACCTAGGTTTCTCCACAGGATCAAAAATCAAAAACAGGATATATTTTTGTAAAGCATTTGTTACCACAAAATATTAGCATACTTTATATGGCTAAAAGTACACTTAATTGGACTAACAAGTATAAATTGCTTGGTAGCACGTATGTTTAAAATTAGCTCAAAATTATTAAAGTTTTGCAGTTTTAAACACAATGCTTAAAAATTAAATTAAAGGAAGTGTAAATTGGCGGCTGTTTTAAATAATAAGTAAAACGCAGCGCATTTGAGCTCATGTTTTAAAAAGGCAAATTACTTTCTGTTGTCTGGTTCATAGGGGCAAAATAATTTACCCTTAGTATATTAGTCACTTTTATATTAATTGTTTATGAGCCTTCTTTTTTCTATTGCGTTAACAAGCCTTCCTGCTCTACCCGAACCCGTTGCAAACAATGCTGTTGCTAAGGTTACTATTGAAAACCAACGCTATTTTTTAAGCTTTATGGGCCTTGGTAAAAACAAACAACACACTGATGTGCACAATAAGGTGTTTTCACTTAAATTAGGTGAGAACGAATGGCAGCAGCAAGCGAGTGTACCTTCAAGCTTACCCTTAAAAGGGCGTTTAGCCAGTACTGCTGTGGGCTTAGGTGAATACGCTTATATATTTGGTGGTTATACGGTAGATAGCGATCATACTGAAATTTCCAGCCCCGATGTTTACCGCTTTGATATAAAAAGCAATACATATAAACACCTTGCAAGTATGCCAGTACCAGTTGATGACAGCGTAGCGCTAAGTTACAAAGAGCGTTACATATACCTTATTAGCGGTTGGCATAACGATGGCAATGTAAATTTAGTACAAGTATACGATACCCAAACTGACACATGGCAACAGGCATCGCCGTTTTTAGGAGAAGCTGTTTTTGGCCAAGCAGCAGCCATTAGCGGTAATACTATAGTTATTTGCGATGGGGTTAAAACCCAGGCCAACCCAGATTCACGTCGCTCGTTTGCAGGCGTTGCGCAGTGTTTAAAAGGCACTATTAACGCAAGCAATCCGCTAAAAATAGATTGGCGTACTTTGCCGCACCCTACAGGTGAGTCGCATTACCGTATGGCTGCGACTAGCTACAATGGCAATATTTACATGCTGGGTGGCTCTAATAACCCGTATAACTACAACGGTATTGGTTACAATAAAAAGCCCGCTCCGGCGAGCAGCCATGTGTGGCGTTTTAATATAAAGCAAAACTCGTGGCAAGTATTACCTAATGTAGCTGTTGGCAGTATGGATCACCGTGGCTTACTTGAGCACAATGGGTTTTTATACCGTATTGGCGGAATGAACAACCAACAGCAAGTAATAAGTGATGTATTAGGGTACGAGGTAACACAGTGAATACGCTTTATATTACCGGCGCAGGGGTAAGCGCAGCCAGCGGCATACCTACATTTAGAGGGGAAGATGGCTTTTGGACTATAGGCAGTAAAAATTACACCCCCATGGAAATGGCCACGCGAGCTATGTATCAAAATAATCCACGCGAGTTTTTAGCTTGGTATTACAACCGTTTTGCAGCCTATCGGAATCATGGCCCTAATGACGTTCACCATTGGCTTAGCGATAAAAATTTAATTACCCAAAATATAGATGGCCTTGATGGCAAAGCCGGTAACAAAAATTACATTGCTATACACGGTAGGCTCGATCAAATGACATTATTTCATGAGCAAGGCGAAGCGGTTAAACCGCTTATGACCCCGTGGGATAGCGTAGACGAAAGCCGCCTGCATGACTCTCTTTTTGAGCTATTTAATATTCAAAACCAAGCGCCTGAGCTAAATCATTCATTTAAGCCTTTTGTTTTGTTATTTGATGAATACTACACCGAGCTTTACAGAATAACCGAAGCACAGCAGCGTATGCTCAATGCCGATAAAATTGTATTTATGGGCACTTCATTTAGTGTCAATATCACGCAAATGGCAATTGAAATAGCACGAAATTACGATATACCCGTTGAGGTAGTTGACCCTGAGCCTGCACATATTTTGCACGCTAACGTCACGTATAAAAAAATGAATGCATTAGATTACATTCAATCTAATTAATAAGTGCTATATTTTAAGGGGATTGCTAATGTTTTCTCAAATATTACAATCTCTTTATATAATATTAACGAGTCAATAATGTTATTATTATCCTGATTATAACAATACCAAAGAGACTTGAATGAGCGACTTAACTGCAATAGCAAATTTGTCCATTTTACTTGTAGAACCTTCAGAGGTTCAGCAAAAAATAATAATAAAATCGCTTGTAGAAAGTGGGGTTAAGCAAGTTGAAACAGCGGCTACTCAAGAACAAGTTCTATCTATGCTTGAAAGCTACCACCCAGATTTAGTGATTAGTTCAATGTACTTATCTGACGGTACAGCCGACTCATTGTTGCAAAAAATAAGACTTAATCCTGCCACAGAGCATCAACCTTTTATGCTTATATCGAGCGAGCGTAATAAAAAATACCTTGAGCAATTACGCCAATCGGGCGTGTTGGCTATTTTACCTAAGCCTTTTAGCGCAAAAGCCATTACTCGCGCACTTAAAGCAACCCTCGATATAATAAGCGAAGAAGAAGTAGAGCTTGAACTTTTTGATGTAACGCTACTTCGTGTACTTGTAGTAGACGACAGCCGCTTTGCACGTAAACACATTATACGCGTACTCGCTGGCATGGGTATTCCTGAGCCAGTAGAAGCCGAAAACGGTAAAGAAGCAATCGAGCACCTTAGCGAGCAGTCGTTTGATTTAATTGTTACCGACTACAACATGCCAGAAATGGACGGCCGTGAGCTAACCGAAACAGTACGCGGCTCAAATGCTTACTCGCATATTCCTATTTTAATGGTGAGCTCAGAGGCAAACGACACCCACCTAGCTAATATTGCGCAAGCGGGAGTTGATGCCATTTGTGATAAGCCGTTTGAGCCCGCCACAGTGCGAGAATTACTGTATAAAATAATGTCTTAGTCTTTTTAAAAAACAGCTAACAACAGCGTTGGTTAAATACATAACTACCGCTGTTTTGGCTTATTGGCTAGGCACGCTATACAACTGAAAGGCCACAAAACATAAAATAACCGCAATACAGCTATCAAATATGCGCCATCTAAACGGGGAGCTTAAAACCTTTTTTAATTTTGGTGCAAACAACACCAAGCTACTAAACCAAATAACAGAGGCCACGCAAGCGCCAATAGCAAAATGCAAAGGCGCAGGCTGAAGTGCGCCAATACTGCCAAGTAGTAACACGGTATCTAAATAAACATGTGGATTAAGTAAGCTTATAGCAAGGGCCGCAAGGGCAGTCTTCCACCAGCTCACTTTTATTACCTGAGTTACTTTTAACCCCGATGTGCCTTTAATTGCACTGCGCGCAGCGCCAAATGCTAAGTAAAGTAACATGGCTATACCACCCCACGTTAACCACGGTAATAACCCCGGCAGCCATAGCTTTAATTCATTAGCGGCAAATACACCTACTATAATTAAAGTGGCGTCGCAAAGTATGCAAACTGCAGCTAAAACAAAGCGGTTAGCGCCCGCCATACACTGGCTTAAAATCCAAATATTTTGCGCCCCAATGGCAATAATTAAACTCAGCCCCAGCATAACACCCGACAAAAACGACATACTTTAAATCCACCCAAATAAAACCAGCTATTCAATGCCTTGCAGGGTAGGGGCTATTCTGTTACAAATCCAATGAATATATTTATTGTTATATGCGTAAAACTCATGATTGATTATCAGTTACTCAATGCGCTTAGCGCCGTGATAAGTGAAGGCGGATTTGAAAAGGCCTCAAAAAAATTATTTATTACCCAATCGGCGGTGAGCAGGCGTATTCATCAGCTTGAGGCCAAACTAGGCGAGCCCGTATTAATAAGAACCCAGCCGCCATCGCCCACGGCACTTGGCAAGCGTTTACTTAACCATTTACAGCAAGTATTGCAGTTAGAAGTGGCCCTTAATGTAGAGGCGCTCAACGAGCACACAGATTTAAACACCCCGCTTAGCGTAAAGCTTGCCGCTAATGCGGATTCGCTTGCAACCTGGCTGCCCGAAGCACTCGCTGTGCTTGATACAGAGCTTGCGTGCAAATTACGCTTTGAAGTCATTAGTGAAGATCAATCCATTGCCCATAAAAGAATGAAAGACGGCGAAGTAATGGTGTGTATTAGCTCATCCCCCGAGCCAGTAAATGGCGGGCTTGTAAGCCCGCTTGGCGCCATACGCTATAAAGCCATTGCAAGCCCTGATTTTATAAAACAACATAAGCTTAGTGAGCTTTCGCAATTAGCACATTTACCATGCTTGGTATTTAGTGAGTATGACAAGTTACAACACCAGTTTTTAGCAGATATTAATGGCTCAGCCCCACTGTTTACCCATATTTACCCTTCGTCAGAGGGATTTAAACAAGCCATGATAGCAGGGCTAGGTTATGGGCTATTACCGACCTTACAGCTAGGAGACTCGCTGGTAAAAGGGGAGTTAGTTGATTTATTCCCGGAATATTATATTGATACACCGTTGTATTGGCACTATTGGCAAACCGAAAGCCCGCAGCTTAAAACGTTGCGTAAATTTGCGCTGCAAGTAGCAGGCAAACGGTTAGAGCCTATTAACCCATAAAGGCTAAGTCTGCGTTTATAACTGCCCTAATCTGTATATAAGTAACGCTGTTTTAGCAGTGTTTTTATTTAGAGAGGTTAAATCAGCGGTTTCGTTTTTAGTGTGTGCGCCACTGCCCATTAGGCCAAGGCCATCCAGCGCCATATCAACATGGTTTGCAGCAAACGAAATATCAGCAGCGCCGGCATTACGAGGGTTTGCAGCCACCACTTTGTTATAACCTAAGTCTTGGCTTGCTTGGCTATACAGTGCAAGCAGCTTTTTATTACCCTCGGTAAGCCCCATTGGTGGGTAGCCGTCTTCAAAAATAAGCTCGGCTTGGCTGCCATTTAAGCTTTTAGCCACTATTTGCTGCATCACTTTTTTAGCGCCCTCTACCTGCTTTGGCGAAAGCGCACGTAAATCACCCGCCACATGCACGGTTTGTGCAATTACATTACTTTTACCAAACGCTATGGCTGACGAGTTAGCACTGTTGTAATCGGCATTTGTACCGCCTACAATAAGCCCCGGGTTAAAGGTTAAATTAGGTTGTGTAGCTAGTTGCTCTCTAAAGTCATTTAAAATACGCGACGCCTCGTAAATAGCGCCATAGCCTACACTTTCACTAAATATTTGCGACGAATGTGCAGCATTGGCCGTTACATTTAATGTCCAGCCGGTATAGCCACGGCGCGCCGCCATCGCGGTTTTAATATTGTTATCGCCGTTCTCAAAACCAAGTGCTACATCTGCCCAAATTGCTGCATCAACAATCGCCTTTTTAGATAAACTAAGTGGACGACCGCTGCTTTCTTCATCGCCGGTAAGCAGTACTTTTATGCTTACGTTTTCAAGTAAATTAAGGGCTTGTAAGCTTTTAAGCGCGGTAATTATTATCGTATTACCGCCTTTCATATCGGCAACACCTGGGCCGCTTGCGGTGTGTTCATCAATTTGTTTATAGGTCGTAAAGTTATCGTGTTTGGCAAACACCGTATCAAGATGGCCGATCATCAGTATTTTTATTGCATCGGGGTTTTTACTCTCATGGGTTGCTAATACATGCCCTGCACGGTTAAACGCACTGCCATCAAGCCATTCAACTTTAAAACCAATGGCTTTGAGCTGCTCGCTTGTAAGCGCGCCTACTTTTTTTACACCTTCAATATTAAGCGAACCGCTATTAATATTTACGGCTTGCTCTATTTCTTTAAGTGCTTGGGGAATGTTTTTATCGACCTGTTTTACTATTTCACGCTCATTTTTATTAAGCGCTGCATGGCTTGTAAGCGGTAGGGTACTAGCAAGTGTAAGGATAAGTGCATGGCTAAATTTTAAAAGTGACATAACAGCCTCATAATTGAAGAAAAGAGTTAGGGCGTGTTTATCTTTGATGGTTGGATTTGCAGCAGTGTGTTTGGTTTTTAGGCAAGGCTGAGCCTATGTAGTGTGGTTACTCCCCATAAATAGGCGATAACGTAGCATAAATGCCAAACATGCGCTGCCCTTCGGGTTCTTTCTAGGGGCGATAAACTCTTTGTTGCTCGGTTTTTACTTAGCCCACTAGGTTACAAACCTCGCGCCGCGATTTAATCACCCCTAGATTGAACAAATTTCAATCCGCAAAGGTCAACACGCCCCAATATGAAGTAAAAATACTGAGGATTCAATAGAAGTAGCTTGTGATTCTTAACTAATTTTATAAGCAATAACGGGTTACAAGTTTACGGGTTAATGGGTATATGCGTTATTGATTTAAACACAGGTGTTTAAAATAAAACCTCTTAACTAATAACCAGCCTGTATAGCTAAACAACAGTTAGTCTGATATTACTGAACTCCACCATTTTGGGGTTTTGCTGCATTTAGAAAGGTAAAGCGAAGCTAACTATTTGTTTACACGTGTTTATCTTATAGCTAGGATGGAAATAGTATAAAATAGGGACATTCGGTACTTTGTAAAATGACAAATGTCGTAGACTAAATTGTTAGGGTTAAAATTAGGCAATGAAATGGACTGAACCTTGGATTAAATCAATCCAAAATCAAGAGAAATACAGCCTCATTTCAAAGGGGCTGTTAATTAGTTGCTTATTATGGACGCTGTTTTTTGTTTTTTTGGCCGCAATAAGTCTGCTGACTAAAGATGACTTTATCCATCACGTAACTAAAATTATTTGGATTGCGCCTGTGGGAGGTTTCATTTTAGCTTGGGTCTTGTATACGATTACTTGGCTGTCACCAGTTAAAATTGACTCAGGCCCCAAAGGCCTTGTTAGAATTAAAGCGGATAACATTACTTTGATACCTTGGGAACTGATCTCTTCATATAGGTTTATTTTAAAAGGCATCGTTTTTAAGTTTACTGATGATAGTGAAATTACATTCTTATTACCTGAAAAAATGGATCGAAATTCAATATCTAAGGAACTCAAAGCACACTCAATCAAACAAGATGTTTTGTAACCCATACAAGTTGCTTAAACGGACAAAAAACAGTTGGTTTTTGCTCGTTCATCAAATATTTTAGCTCGTATGTCTTTGCGCCTTATTTAGAAATTTGCTACCACGACAAAGTAATGCACAGCATCCTGTACATGTAATAATTTTCCAGCTAAACTTGTCCTATATAATGTACAAGTGAGGTGCGAAATGAGAATAGTCTCTTTTACCGAAGCCCGAAATAGTCTAAAAACCGTTTTGGATAATGTAATTAATGATGCAGATACGACAGTAATAACTCGTCGTGACACTGAAGATGCGGTTGTAATGTCATTAGATTACTACAACAGCCTTATGGAAACTGTTCATTTACTTCGCTCTCCAGCGAACGCTGAACATTTAAACCGTTCAATTGCGCAGTATAAAGCGGGCAAAACGACTCCACGAGAACTTATTGATGAGTAACAGGTTATTATCATGGACTGATGAAGCTTGGAATAGTTACGTCTACTGGCAGACTCAAGATAAGAAAACTTTGAAACGTATAAATAAGCTAATTGTCGATGTTAAGCGTTCTCCATTTGATGGGATTGGAAAACCGGAACCTCTTAAAGAAAATCTTTCAGGCTTTTGGTCTCGCAGAATAGATGATACAAATCGTTTGGTATATGCCGTGGATGATACAGCAATTACAGTTATCTCGTGCCGTTACCATTACTAAATAAACACGCAAATAAACAAGACACCCATCTTAAATTCTTCATTCTATCCAGCCAGTATTTATCAAAAACAATCGTCAGGTTTAACGCATTAGCATTAAACCTGACAGCCCGAACTCAACCAATTAACGTTTTAATTAGTTGGCATTAAATATATCTCGCGTACGCTGTTGCGCTGGTTTGCCTCTATTGCAAACAATACCGCATCGGCTACATCTTGCGGGTCGAGTTTGTCGGGCTTAGCTTCATCAAAAAATGGGGTGTTTACCATGCCAGGGGCTATGGTTGTGCAGCGGCCATTCCACTCGCTCATTTCCTCAGCTAAGTTTTGGCCAAACCCGTAAGCAAACCATTTAGTTGCACCATAAATAGAGCCTTTAATTGGCTTACGGCCAGCAGCTGAGCTGGTTAATATAAAATGACCTTTGTTTTGGCGTAAATGGGGCAAGGTTGCTTTTGCGGTCCAAAGTAGGGCTTTAATGTTTATGTCTATCATGGTTGACCATTCATCGGGGTCGCCTTTTTCGGTGCCTGCGGTTGAAACGCCCATACCTGCATTGGCAAATGCGGCATCTAGTCGGCCAAATTTTTCGAGCCCTTTTGTTACTACATTTTCAAGCTCGGTAAAGTCGGTGGCATCTGCAGGTACACTCAGTGCGTTATCTTCACCTAATGACTCAACTAGTTTAGCTAATTTATCTTCACTTCTGGCGGTAAGAATGACTTTGTGACCGTTATTAACCAATGTTTTGGCCGTTGCTTCACCAATGCCACTTGAGGCACCTGTAATGAGGACTACTTTTTCTTTCGCCATGATTATTTCTCCTATGTTTACATATTCAAAATGATAAGAACGCTTTATCTAATACGTGCTGTTCACTGTAACAGTACTGGGTTAACAGGGGTTGAATGAAGAGGCTGTTTATCTTTTTAGGTTGAATTTTCAGCGCTCACTATTAGGGGGCTTTAGACATAAAGTTGCTTAATTTAAAAATGATGACACTTTTTGATTGGCTGATTTTTAATCGTTTTTTACCTAGTGTGGTATATAAAAGATCACCTAGCGACTTATATACATAGTAGGTTAAATTAACTCGGTTGCTTCAATAATAGCGTCAATAACACACTTTATACGTTTGGGGCGGCTGCTTATTTGAGGGTATAAAATATATACATCTTTTGTCTCTATTTGGTAGCTATTAAACAAACTGACTAGAGTCCCTTTTTCTAGCTCTTTTTGCACCATATAACGAGGTAAACGCGCTATACCTTTATGTGCTAGGCACGCTTTTTTTAACACTTCGTTGTCTGATGACATTAATTTACCTTGTAACTGAATATTTATAGCTAATTGCTCTTTATAAAATGTCCATTCTCTCCAATGCGAGAGTACTAAGCATGGAAAGTCTGTTAACTGATCAGGTGTGACCGGGGAGTTATTTAGTGCAATAAACTCCGGTGAAGCACAGCATACGTATTTTACTTGGCCTATTTTTTTGGCAATCATATCTTCAGGTGGGGCGTTACATATTCTGACTGCAAAATCGTAATCATCAGCAATTAGGTTGTGAGTAGGGTTTCCGGTGTCAAGACAGATAGAAAGGCCGTTATGCTTATTCATAACGTCAGATAAAATAGGCCATAAGCTATATTGAGCAAGCCCCACAGGTGCTGTACATTTTACTTCACCTGCTATTGAGTCTTCGTTGTTATTTAACAACGTTTGAGTATCGGACCAAAATCGGGTTAATTTACTCGATTGTTCAAAAAGAACTTCTCCAGCAGATGTTAGTCGCATAGTGCGCGTATTCCTCACTAATAGTTGTTTTTCTAGCTGGGCTTCTAGTTGCTTTATTTGTTTTGATAAATACCCCTTCGAAACGCCTAAACTAAGCGCTGCTTTTGAGTAACTACCTTGCTTAACTACTTCAGCAAATAGGCGTACATCATCTAATTTCATAATAGTGCTTATGTGGTTTATATAAAAACATTATCAGTTATTGTTTTTATATGTAAACAGTGATTTTGTTTTTAGGCGGTTGTTCTCGTTTTTAAATACTCGACAATAGTGCCACTTTTACTCAACAGAGATCATTAATGGTACTTAAAAATATAATATTAAATAAAGCGTATGCTTTTACTTTTTTTGTTTCGTTGTTATTTTTAAACGGATGCAATACCGTGCAACCACAAGATAAATTGCATGCTTATGAACCCCAACCGTATGTAGAGTTAACTCATCCTCAGTGGAGTAAAAATGCCACTATTTATGAGGTTAACATTCGTCAGTATACGCCCGAAGGTACTTTTAACGCGTTTGCCTCGCACTTACCTCGATTAAAAGACTTAGGCGTAGATATACTGTGGTTAATGCCAATTCAACCCATAGGTGAAAAAAATCGCAAAGGTGAACGAGGCAGTTACTACGCTGTAAAGGATTACCAAGCCGTTAACCCAGAGTTTGGCACTATGGATGAGTTTAAGTCGCTAGTTGAGCAAGCACATGAACTTGGCATGTACGTCATACTTGATTGGGTGGCTAATCATTCTGCGTGGGATAACCCCCTCACAATAAATAACCCTGAGTGGTACACAAAAGATCACAACGGGAGTTTTCAGCCTACCCCATGGTGGGATTGGACCGATATTATTGATTTTGATTACGAAAACCCACAGCTGCGTAAATACATGACTGACTCATTAATTTATTGGGTTAAAGAAGCAAACATTGATGGTTATCGTGCAGATGTGGCTGGGTTTATTCCTACCAACTTTTGGGACACTGTTCGCTTTGAGCTCGATAAAATAAAACCTGTTTTTATGCTTGCAGAATGGGATGCAAGAGACTTACATAAAAAAGCGTTTGATATGACCTATGCATGGGAGCTTCACGATACATTAGTAGATGTAAATAAAGGTCATGGCGATGCATCAACAGTATATTCTCACTTTGCGCATGCGTTAAGTGCTTGGCCTGATAATGCAATTAAAATGAATTTTGTTGATAACCACGATAAAAATTCGTGGGAGGAGTCTATGTTTGCGCGCCATGGCAAATACTTAAATGCGGGTATTGTATTAACAGTAACAGCAGAGGGAATGCCACTTATTTACAGTGGCCAAGAAGCTGGGTTGGACAGGCCACTGGCATTTTTTGAAAAAGATGAGATCACTTGGAAGGCGCACCCGGTGGGTGATTTATACAAACAATTATTTAAACTAAAGCATAAAAATCAGGCGCTTTGGAACGGTAATTGGGGTGGTAAAATGATTCCTGTGCCTAATAACAACAGTAAGGCTATTTTTTCTTTTGCTCGCCAAAAAGCTGAAGACAAAGTATTTGTAGTCATTAATTTTTCAGATAAAGCGCAAAGTGTCTCTTTTAATGAAACAATTCAATTAGGTGAATACACCGAATATTTTTCAAATAAGGCCACAGTTATAAATGCATACACTCAGCTATCTGTACCTGCGTATGGCTATAAGGTATTTGTAAAATAAGCGTGCAGTTTTAAAAATTTTTTTATAACTGACGCCACACGTTTTTCCACTTTAAATAGCCATACTACGACCGCAATTGCGCATGGTTAGAGTTTGGCTATTCGCTATTTTAAAATCAAAGTTGAGGGATCTTCTATGAGTGCAGATGTTGCGTCGGCATCTAATCAGTTAAACAAAGCGGCTATTTTATTAGTGTTAGCGCTAGGTACATTTAT
>NZ_LKDU01000028.1:0-67085 GCF_001401855.1 Pseudoalteromonas sp. P1-7a
CAGAATTTAGAGCGGGTCATTAGCTCAGTTGGTAGAGCAGTGGACTTTTAATCCATTGGTCGATGGTTCAAGTCCATCATGACCCACCACTTCTAATAAAACCACAACTTTCCCCATTATTTTATTTAAATCAGTTTCTTATTTTTATTTATAAACAGCATGCCCAGATAGCTGTTATTTGCCCGTGTATTCTCGTATAATTTGCCGTAATTAATGCACTGTAGATGAAGTGGTCGAGAACATGAGTCTAGCTCAAACTATTATGCCTGAAGGCTATATCTTTCCTCCTAAGCCAGCGCCGTTAACTAAAGACGAGCAAGGCGAATATAAAGCACGTATTAAACAACTACTGCAAGATAAAAATGCAGTGCTGGTAGCCCATTACTACACAGATCCTGAAATTCAGGCCCTTGCCGAAGAAACAGGGGGCTGCGTTGCCGACTCATTAGAAATGGCACGTTTTGGTGCTCGCCACGATGCCGATATGATCATCGTTGCAGGCGTACGTTTTATGGGTGAAACCGCTAAAATTTTAACGCCAAACAAAACCGTTGTTATGCCAACGCTAGAAGCAACCTGTTCGTTAGACATTGGTTGCCCTATTGATGAGTTTTCAGCGTTTTGCGATGAGCATCCAGATCGTAAAGTTGTCGTGTATGCAAACACCTCTACAGCGGTTAAAGCGCGTGCAGACTGGATTGTAACTTCATCGTGCGCACTTGAAATTGTAGAGCACCTAGATGAGCAAGGTGAAAAAATTATTTGGGGCCCAGATAAACACCTTGGTAGCTACATTCAAAAAAATACCGGCGCCGATATGATCATGTGGAACGGCGCATGTATCGTCCACGATGAATTTAAAACAAAAGCGCTTAAAGATATGAAAGCCCTGCACCCAGACGCAGGTGTATTGGTGCATCCAGAGTCACCGGCAGAAATAGTGGCACTGGCAGATGCGGTTGGCTCAACAAGCCAATTAATAAAAGCGGCGCAAACAATGGATAAAGAAAAGTTTATTGTAGCGACAGACCGCGGTATTTTTTACAAAATGCAGCAGCTATGCCCAGAAAAAGAGTTTTTTGCAGCCCCAACAGCCGGTGAAGGCGCGTCATGTAAAAGTTGTGCACATTGCCCGTGGATGGCAATGAATGGCTTAAAAGCGATTGAAGAAGCACTAATAGACCCACGCGGTAAAGAAGTGTTTGTAGATATGGACTTACGCGAAGGCGCACTCAAGTCACTTAATCGCATGTTAGATTTTACAGCCAACATGGCTAAGTAAACATCACTCTGTATAAAAACGGCTAAGCCCCCGGCTTTAGCCGTTTTTTTATGCCTAAAGTAAATTGCTGATTGATTATTAGGCACTTAACAGCACAAATTTAAAAATGCCTTGCACCTATGTAACCTATTTCATACTATAACGCGCTGTTGCACTGCAACACCGTGGAGGAATGGCTGAGTGGCTGAAGGCGCACGCCTGGAAAGTGTGTTTAGGTTAATCCCTAACGAGGGTTCGAATCCCTCTTCCTCCACCATTATTCGATATTAGGACGCCTCATGGCGTCCTTTTTTGCGCCTGCAATAAATTGACTAATTAACTACTAAACTGTAGTTATACTTGTTAGTTAAAAAGTTAAGTGTGGTTTGTGATAGAAAAAGCTTTAACCACTTTAAAATCACATGCAACAAAAAAATCTGTGCGTCTTATTATTTTTATCTGTGATATTTTCCCACCATTACTAATCCCCTATAAAATATTTAAGGAAGATCTATGCTTAATCAGTTAGTTTTTAACAATGGCGAGATAAGTGATAACTTTGCCAGCGTATTACTAAGTCATGACGATTTTAATCAGGTTACTGTTTTACAGGTTTATAAACACTATGAATTGGTTGTTTGCTCATGTGTTGAGGTTTTAGATCCGGACGATAAAACACTCGTAGGAAAGGAACTATTTAAATTAGTAGAAAATAATAGACTGAGCGCAGATGAGCTTATTGCTTTTTTACGAGGCGATGAGATAAACGCAGATAATGAACTTTATGAGTTTGAGTCTTGTGCTTGGTTTGAGTGGAGAAGTACAACAAATGATTGGGTAAGTGCTCCTTTTGATACTTTATTTGAGCATGCAGAGAAAAACATTGAATTACTAAATCAATTGAAAGATTAAAATTATAGTACAAGGAATAAGCTAAACTATAGTTTTATGTCACTAACGAAATTAAATACCCTAAAACTACGTCACGTTTTTTAGGCTAACATTAGATTCCTCTGCATCAAATACAAGGTAGCTTACGCGTATGAACTTACGAGTTTTAAAACACAATTTAGTAATATGTACAGTATTAGCAGGCGCCTCCCTCCCATCGTACGCTTCTTTTAGTGGGCTTACAGAGCAAGACGAATTTAATATTAAGCTAAGGTCAATTTACTTTGACCGCGATTACGATAACGACGCCAGCGACGACTCAACGTTTGCACAAGGCATAGAGCTCAATTATCAATCGGGCTATTTTAATGACTTAATTAGCATGGGTGTCTCTACTTATACCGTACTTAATTACAACTCAACCGGCAGCGCACAAAATAATATTTTACCCGCTGGGGATGAAAAAGGCGGTGTTGACGATAGTTTTTCAAAATTTGGTCAATATTTTATCGACGTTAAACTTGGCGATAATGGCCATGTAAAAATAGGCGGGCAAAAAACCAAAAGCATGCTGTTAAAAAGCTCAGGTAGCCGCGCAATTCCCAATACTTTTAGAGGTGTATTTGGTGACTACACGTTTGGTAATACCAAAGTATATGGTTACGCCTACGATAAATGGAGCCGCCGCCACGACGACAAGTGGGAAGATTTTTCTACCGACCAGTCAGATAACGGCGCAATTAGTGTTATTTGGGGTGTGGGCGCAAGCTACAAAAAAGATGCGCTAAAAATAGACGCAGAGTATTTAAATTCTCATGACTACTTATCAAAGCTTGGGCTTAAAGGCAGTTACGCTATTAAGCTCGATCAAAGTAAGTTAACCCTTTCAAGTGGCGTGTTTACCTCACAAGACGATGGCGATTTATTTGTAACCGGCGCAGAGGGTGGCGATTTAGATGATGAAGATGCAATCGATGCGGTTTCAGGCGTTACTAAAAGTGAAAACGATGGTTTTGCCTATTACCTAGATGCCAATTGGAAAAAAGATATTTGGACACTAGGCGCCGCATTTACCAAAGTGAACGATGCTTGGATTGAAGATAACTTTAGTGGCGATCACGGGACTAACCCGTTTCCCACGCGCTCATTAATTGGTGCCGATTTAACAAACCAAAATGAGTCAACTTGGCAGGCTCGCTTAGGTGTTGACCTAAAAGCAGTGGCACCCGGTTTAACCACAAAATTTTATTACACCAGCGGCAGCGATGCAGAAAATTCAAGCTTAGGTAAAGCAGGTGGCACAGCCGATGAAAAATATTGGGCTATTGATACACGCTACAAAGTAGCGGCTGTAAAAGGCTTAAGCCTACGTTGGTTATTTTTAGATTACACCACAGATGAAACCGGCAGTGTTGATGGTGTAAAAGGAGACAGAGCAGATCACCGTGTATATGTGGATTACACCATTAAGTTTTAAACGCCCCTTCGATTGGCTTTTAACGCGCAGCATGAAAATGCTGCGCGTTTTTTAATGTTTAAAAGTTATTTTTTAATCAATTTTTATTTCGTGACAGGTTAGTGACAGTTTGGCTCCTTACTCCTAAAAAACGGGCAACGTTTTGATAACGACGTTACTTGTTTTTAATTGCATTGAAAGGGCGAAACGATGAACTCAACACACGCTACACCTCAGTTAAAACCTACGCCGAGAGCCATTCACTTTCGTGCAAATAGCCACCAAACAGCCACGGCTGCTAGTGCAACAAGTAATACTAATTTTGCCCCTCAATCTTTGCAAAGTAAGCAAGAGCAAGTGCAAGAGTGCGTGGTTATTTTAAGTAATAACTAACCCGTTACTGCTCATTTAAATTGATTTAGAAGCTGGATTATTATGACTATTCAAAAAAAAATACCTTGTGTCATTATGCGGGGCGGAACGTCTCGCGGGACTTATTTTTTAGCCAACGATTTACCGAGAGAGTGGGATAAACGCAAAGAAATTTTAACTGCAGCAATGGGCTCAGGCGACCCGCTGCAAGTAAATGGCGTTGGTGGAGGAAACTCACTAACCAGTAAAGCGGCCATTATTTCACGCTCAACCGACCCCGATGCAGACATTGATTACTTATTTGCGCAAGTTGCCATTGAGCAAAATGAAGTCGATATAACCCCTTCGTGTGGCAATATTTTATCTGGTGCAGCACCACTGGCAATTGAATACGGACTGGTTACTGCAAACGACGGTGAAACAACGGTACGGGTTAAAAATGTAAATACCGATACCCTGATTGAAGTTGTGGTACAAACGCCTAACGGCTTTGTTGAGTACGAAGGCGATGCCACCATTGATGGCGTACCGGGCTCTGGGGCGCCTATTTTACTTAAGTTTTTTGATGTGTGTGGCACTAAAACCGGTGAATTACTGCCTACTGGCTCTGTACGCGATACCTTTGATGGCGTAGAGGTAAGTTGTGTCGATGCTGCCATGCCAATGGTACTAATACCTGCACCATCACTGGGTGTAAAAGGCTCTGAAACTAAACAAGAGCTTGATGCAAATACAAAGTTACTGCAAAAAATAGAAAGCATTCGCCTGCAGGCGTCACTAAAAATGGGCCTTGGCGATGCAACCGGAAAAGTCATTCCTAAAGTCGGCTTACTGTCGGTGCCGCAATTTGGCGGTACGATAACTTCGCGCTACTTTGTGCCGCAAAACTGCCATACCAGCCATTCTGTTACTGGGGCAATTTGCGTAAGTGTTAGTTGCATGTTGCCAGGCAGTGTGGCGTACGACTTAATTACCCCACAAAGCTCAGAGCAGCAAAATATAGTGGTTGAACACCCAAGCGGTAAAATAGATTTACTACTTGAGGGGCGCTTTGAAAACGATACGCTAGATATTAAATCTGCGGGGTTAATGCGCACCGCCAGAATGTTATTTAAAGGTGAAGTACACATACCTGCAAAAGTATGGGATGAAAGCAAAATAGCTTAACTTATACCAATGGGCAAAATAGCTCACTTAATTAAGCGAATTGGTGTTAAGCCTTAGTAAACCAACCGAAAATGCGATAGCAGATTGTCTGTTATCGCTTTTTTTATGCTTTAAATAAACAAAAATAAATTTATTTTTATTTAAAAACAATTGTTTATAAATAACTTCAAATTAATGGATAGTTTGGCATCGATGACAGGTAGATGACAGTTTCGGCTATTAGTCTAGCTGTTGTTAACTTCTTTTAACGAAATACTTTCATCTACGTAATAGATGCAATGACGTTATTAGGACCTATTTAAATAATTGCAGCGAATAACAGAGGTCAAATTATGAAGATTAAATTAAGTACTTTTGCACCTAATCGACTAAAAGCAATGCTTGTTGTGTTAGCAGCAAGCACTTGTTTCAGCTCAGCTTATGCAAACAATAACGACGAAGTAAGCTTTGAGGGTGAGCGAGTAGAGTGGGTTGTGCCTTTTAAAGAAGGTGGCGGCTCTGACACATGGGCACGTTTTTTTGGTCCGCGTTTTTCTCAGCATTTAAATGGTAAACCTGTGGTTGTGGTTAAAAACATTCCAGGTGGTGGCTCTACCAAAGGCGCTAACCGCTTTGAGCGCCGCGCTACAGCAAATGGCTTAAATGTATTTAGTACTTCTGCCTCTACACAAATCCCTTACTTACTTGGCGACTCACGCGTTAGATACGAAGTAAAACGTTGGAACGTAATTATGGCCACACCGACTGGTGCGGTGGTATATGTGCGCCCAGAGCTGGGTATTAAAAACGCATCAGAGCTTGCCAAATTGCAGGGTCAAAAACTTAAATTTGGTAGCCAACGCGCCGCCTCAATGGACTTGGTTGGGTTATTAGCTTTCGATATGCTTGATTTAGACATTCACGCCATTTTTGGTATGAAAGGCCGTGGCAGCGCGCGTTTATCGTTTGAGCGTGGCGAGGTGGATATCGACTTCCAAACTACGTCTGCCTACTTAAAAAAAGTACAGCCGCTAGTTGATGAAGGTAAAGCGATTCCGCTTATGTCGTTTGGCGTACTTAATAAAGAAGGCAAAATTGTACGCGACCCAACGTTTCCTGACTTACCACACGTAGGCGAAGTATACGAAATGATCCATGGTAAAAAGCCAACAGGCGTTGAATACAACGTATGGAAAACCTTTTTTGTAGCCGGTTTTGCCGCGCAAAAAGGACTGTTTTTACCTAAAGGCACCCCTGATGACGTTATTGCAGAGTGGCGCAATGCAGCACAGCGCGTTATTGATCAAGACAACTTTAAAAAAGAGTCTGAATTAGTACTTGGCCAATACCCACAACTTGTAAACGAAGATGCAGTAAACACACTGAGCTCAGCACTGACAATTTCTGAAACTGACAAACAATGGGTAAGAAATTACCTAACCGAAAACTACAACGCGCGTTTTTAAAAACCCATGTTGATTTGTTATACACACAGTGGCTCGCATTTAGTGAGCCACTTTTTTAATCTAAGGAGAGCAGTATGTTAGATGCATTTTTAATTGCGCTACAAACTATTCTTACCCCCACACACTTAATGTATTTATGCGGCGGCGTTTTTTTAGGCTTGCTGATTGGTATTTTTCCGGGTTTAGGCGGTATAGCGGGTTTATCGTTATTATTGCCATTTTTATATGGTATGGACCCAATTTCAGCGCTTGCGATGCTTATTGGCTTAGTTGCTGTTATTCCAACCTCTGACACCTTCACCTCTGTATTAATGGGTATTCCGGGTTCCAGTGGCTCACAAGCCACAGTGCTTGACGGCTTCCCACTGTCTAAAAAGGGTCAAGCAGCGCGTGCGCTTTCAGCAGCGTTTGCTTCGTCATTATTTGGTGGTCTTTTTGGCGCGATTATTTTAACGCTGTTTGTACTGATTGCCCGCCCTGTTATTTTAGCGTTTGGCTCGGCCGAATTATTTATGCTTACTTTGCTAGGTTTAAGCATGGTGGGTGTATTGGCCGGTAACAGCCTGGTAAAAGGCTTAAGCGCATGTGGCTTAGGTTTATGTTTAGGCTCACTTGGCGGTGCTCCTGCAACCGGTGAATACCGCATGGTATTTGATAACGGTTACCTTATGGATGGTATTCCGTTAGTGGTTGTTGGTTTAGGTATATTTGCATTACCAGAAATTATCGATTTACTGCGTCAAAACCGCTCTATTTCAGAAGCTTCTGAGCTGGGTAGTGGATGGTTTGAAGGCGTCAAAGATGTTGTTAAAAACAAATGGCTAGCCACGCGCTGTGCTGCCATTGGCTGTGTTGTTGGCGCACTACCTGGCCTAGGTGGCAGCGTAGTTGATTGGATCTCTTATGGTCATGCGGTGCAAACCTCTAAAGACACCGAAAACTTTGGTAAAGGCGACATACGCGGTGTTATTGCCCCTGAATCATCGAATAATGCCAAAGAAGGCGGTGGCTTAATTCCGACCTTATTATTTGGTATTCCAGGTTCTGGCAGCATGGCTGTATTTTTAGGTGGTATGGTTTTAATTGGCTTAGAGCCAGGCCCTGCGATGATCACCACTGACCTTGATGTTACTTACACCATTGTATGGTCACTGGCACTTGCTAATGTAATTGGCGCGGGCGCGTGTTTACTAATTTCTAAATGGGTAGCAAAGGTAACGACTATTCCTTACACGCTCATGGCACCATTTATGGTTATGGTGATCTTTTTTGCGGCGTTTCAGGCAACCCGTGATTTAGGTGATTTAGTCGCACTTATTGGTATTGGTATTTTAGGCGTATTAATGAAGCGCTTTGGATGGCCACGACCAGCATTTTTAATTGGTTTTGTACTGGCAAGCGGCATGGAAACTTACCTTTATCAAGCTATTCAGTTTGACGGCATAGAGTTTTTATTAAAACCGGGTGTGATGATTATTGGTGCATTAACCGCGCTTTCTATTTTCTTTGCAGCACGCCACTCTATTAAAGCTGCTAAAAAAGAAAAAGCCAATAAAAACACGGCTAATGCTGAGATAAGACCAACGAACCTTAAACCACAAATCGCATTTTCTGGCTTTATTTGTTTAGTGTTTGCGTACGGTTTGTATGACTCATTCCAACGCTCATTCTTAGGTGGAGTATTTCCTGCCGTAGTGTGCTCGTTCATGTTAATACTTTCTGCAGTTGTGCTTATAAAGCTTTTACTTAATAAAGTAGACGATGCTGTAAATTACGATAATGAGGTCTCTGCGGGGTATGTGAACGACTCAAGCGTGACTGGCCTTTGGCATTATGTATTTTGGCTGTGTGGCTTATTAGCTGGGTGTTTTTTACTGGGCTATGTGATTTCGATAGCGTTGTTTTTCATAATATTTTTACTTGTAAAAGCACGTATTTCGATTGCAAGAACATTAACACTGACAGTGTGCGCGTTAGCATTTTTACTCACTTTATCGCACTTTATGGTATTAGATTTACCAAGCGGTTACCTACAAGAAGTGGCAAGCTTTACGCAGCTGTAAACGCCGCCGTGCTGAGCAAAGCAAGTAGCGCTTAGCACGGTTTACATTCGCTCTAAAAGGCACTGGCTTAAGAAGGATATAATTATGATTTCACCTAAGCTTATTTTAATGCCGCTTTCTACAAGTGGGCATGTAACAGAGCGCTTAAAAGGGGGCTTAGCCGTTGCTAAGTATTTTAATGCGCACCTTGATGTTTATCACACGCACTTAGACCCAAAACGCTTTTTGCCAACAGGGCAGCTTGGCTTACCAACTAAATTGGTAAAAGAGTTAGACTCTGTAGCAGGGCGCTTTGCAACAACCGAATCGGCAAATTTAAAAACCGAATTTGTTAGTTTATGTGCCCAGCAGCAAGTTAAATACACTGACGACAGCGCAGAGCATCCCACGCACCCAAGCGCTTCATGGCATATTAATATAGGTGTGCGCAGCGAAATAATTGCAGAGCAAGGCAAAGTTGCTGATTTAATTATTATTCCGCAGTCTAAAAGTGGTAAATCAACCTCGACCTTTGAGGCATCGGTAATGCGAAGTGGTAAACCTATATTACTGGTACCACGGCAAATGACCCACTTTGATATAAAAACAGTGGTGATTGGCTGGAACGCTAGTACCGAGGTATCGCGTGTGCTCACTTACAGTTTACCGCTATTAAAACAGGCTAAAAAGGTTGTTATTTGCACCAGTGCAAGTAGCGCCGATAAAATGCCAAACGGCCATGAAGTGGTTAAATATTTAGCCCAGCACGATATTAAAAGTGAGTTTGTAACATTTAATAATGGCAGGCAATCGACTGCTAAAGCGTTTATGTCGGTAGCGCAAATGCATAATGCTGATTTAGTGGTGATGGGCGCATTTACTCACAGGCGAATCCATGAGCAAATTTTTGGTGGTATGACTAACTACATGCTTGAAAACACCACACTTCCAATATTTATGGCGCGTTAGTACTTTAAATTGATTAATTAAGTTTTACCCAAAAGCCGATATTTACGTTCAATATCGGCTTTTTTATTTTTAGTGACTCTAAAGCTTATTTAGCTTTTGGGAAAAGTAATGTTAGTGCGCAAATAAAAACGTGATGCTGGCTACTTAATACTTTCTCTTTTTAGGAATTTTTAACTGGCTTTCAAATTCATCAGGAAAAAGCACCGTGCCGTCGTCCTCTTCGGTAGGGAACACTGCAATCAGTAAGTCGTCTTCTTCGAGGCCGGGTGTCCAGCGGCTAAACCAATCTTTAGTCGGAATGGCCTTTGGTGTACAGCCTTCCCAGTCGCCTGTTGCCCAAGCTTGTGCAAAATCGCGGGTTGGCCACACGGGTACACAGTCGTCATCTTCGTTGGCAAGCATTACGCAGCCATCATCGTCGTTTAAAATCCATACTTGCTTGTACTGTTGTACGGTTTCAAACATAAAAGCGAGTCGTTTTTTTGCCCCTAGCCCTAAAATTACGGTTTGTTCTTCAGTCGCATTTGCAGTTGTCATAGTTGGCTCACTCTTTATTGCTTCAAATTTGAATTTTACTGTTACCAGTATATCGAGTTATGTGACAGTGTGTTGAAAAATTATTATTTAAATTCATCTTTGCAGATCTAATTTTAAAATTGAACAGTATAAGCTCTCATAAATTTGAGCGAGCATTCAAAATTGCCCTTGAATGTTGTTAAAAAGGCCGCATCTCAAATGCATACTCTTAATGAAGGATTTAACAATGACCACAGATTTACTGGCCCCGTATACATTAAACGACTCACTTGAACTAAAAAACCGCGTTTTAATGGCGCCTTTAACCCGCTGTATGGCTGATGATAATTTAGTACCCACACAAGATATGGTGGAGTACTATGCGCGCCGTGCCGATGCCGGTTTAATCATTAGCGAAGCCACTATTATTCGTCCAGATGCACAAGGCTACCCAAATACACCGGGGCTATTTACCAGTGAGCAGATTCAAGGTTGGAAAAAAGTAACCGACGCCGTACACGCAAACGGCGGTAAAATGTTTGCTCAGCTTTGGCATGTTGGCCGTGTTGCTCACCCTCACTTTTTTGGCGGCGATGTATTAGCGCCATCGGCAATTGGTGTTGAAGGCTCTGTACCGCGTATGCGTGAGCTTACTTACATTACCCCAAAAGCGGCCACAAAGGATGATATTAATTCACTGATAGCCGACTTTGCTAAAGCGGCCGAAAACGCCATAGAAGCGGGCTTTGATGGCGTAGAAATTCATGGCGCTAATGGTTATTTAATTGATCAGTTTTTACATTACGCTGCGAATGAGCGCACAGATGAATACGGCCAAACACCTAAAAATATGGCGCGTTTTGCAATAGAGGTGACCGACGCGGTTATTAATGCAGTAGGTAATGAGCGTACTGCGATTAGGTTATCGCCAGGTGCTTATTTTAATATGGAAGAAGATAAGCGTGATAAAGCGGTATTTGATTATTTATTACCACAGCTAGATGCAAAAAAACTGGCTTATATTCATGGTGGCATTTTTGATGATAGCACCCAATTTGACTCATTAGAGGGCAAAACCACCTCGCAATATTTGCGTGCAAACACTAAAACCACCCTTGTAGGTGTAGGCAGCTACAGTTTTGATGATGCAAAACAAGCAATAAACAACGATAAGTTTGATTTAATTGCGATTGGTCGCCCGTTTATTGCCAACCCTGATTACATTAGCAAAGTGGCCAATAATGAAGAGCTTGTTGCTTATAGTGATGAAATGCTAGCTAAACTCTTCTAAGAATTTAATATTTATATATAAATCAGCCTGGGTGTTTGCACTCAGGCTGACTTACAAATGACATAACAAAGCCATAAAAGTCCCACAATTTTTTAACACCTCTGTCAATAAACTTCATTTTTGTTGTAATAATACGACACCATACTGTGCCCGCTTTCATAATTACTTAAGATAATTAAAACCAAACGGGACAACAATGTACGCTTTAACCAATAAATCGATTTTGAGCATAGCAATTGCTATGGCTGTATCAACGTCAGCTTATGCAAATGATAACGAAATAGAAGAAATAACCGTTACTGCTAAACCAACCAGTTACGCAAATAATGTGATTGAGCCTGCAATGCTTGATCAACAAACAACGGTGTCGAGTGTGTTATCAGTTATTGATAACTTACCTGGCATTAGCATAAATGAAGGCGATGCATTTGGTGGCGATGACTGGTCTACCACTATTACTATGCGTGGTTTTAGTATTGACTCAAACCAGCAGCAATTAGGGATGACCGTTGATGGTATTCCTAACGGTGGCTCAAACTATGGCGGGGGCGCTAAAGCAAACCGATACCTAGATACCGAAAACTTAGCCACAGTAGAAGTAGGCCAAGGCACCTCAGATATTAAATCGGCCTCACTTGAAGCGCTTGGCGGTACATTTAATTTTGTAAGTAAAGCGCCAAGCCTTGATAAAAGCACCACTTTTGCTTACACCTCAGGTAGCCACGATGCGACCCGTTATTACGTTAAGCACGAAACCGGTACTATTTTTGATAATACACAAGCGTATGTAAGCTATTCACAAACCGATACTAGCCGTTGGATTGGCTCGGGTAGCAACGGCGGAAAAGATAACCAACACGCAGAGCTTAAATTTGTGACAACGCTCACAGATTTAACCATCACAGGGCGTTTATCTTACGATGATGTAAGCGAGACTAATTATAATAGTGTAAGCCTTGCACAATTTGAGCAAACGCCAGAGTGGGATCAGCTAACGTGGGACTGGACCGGCATTCCACATTACGACCAAATGTTTGCCGAGGGCTGGGGTACACTGCGTGAAAATACGTTAGCGTATTTAAAGTTTGAATATGCGCTTTCGCCAACATCACTTATTACAGTGAGCCCGTATTATCATAAAAACTCGGGCCGTGGCGATTGGATCCCACCGTATTTAACAACTCCAGTAGATGAAAACGGCAACCCAACGACAGAGGGCGGCACTAACGCAGGCTCTTACGGTTTTGTAGATAGCGCAGGGAACGCACTGGCACCAAACGAAGGCTGTACAGCAAGCTTAAGCTGGCCGTGGGAGTCGGGCCCGGGTTTAAACCCGGCGTGTTACGACGACACCGCAATACCTGTTATGTCGTATCGTCATACGCATTACAAAAAAGACCGCTTGGGGGTTACTGCTAATTACCAAGCTACGTTTGGTATGCACGATATAGAAGCTGGTTTGTGGTATGAGCAAAGCGACCGTGATGAGTCTCGTGATTGGCACAAAGTGATTAATGCCAGTATTTATCATCACTTTGATAGCACGCCATACTGGACCCAGTATAAAAACACCTTTGAGACCGACACCCTTAAATGGTACGCGCAAGATTCAATGGCACTTGGCGATTTCACGCTTAACGTAGGTGTTAAAAAGTACCTTGTTGATATTGAAAAGTACGACCATTATCAAAATGCCACAACTGCTAAAGTAAATAGCGATTCTGATGTGTTGTTCAGTGGCGGTATTTTGTATCAGCTAAACAACTCAACTGAGCTATTTACTAGCTACAGCGAAAATTTTGCAGCTATTAAAGACGGTGTACTTGAGCGCGATAGCTCTGATTTATCAGCCATAGAGCCAGAAACTGCTGAAAACATTGATTTAGGTGTACGTTATCAAAATAACGCATTAAAACTGACTGCCACGGCGTACTCAATTGAATTTGATAACCGTATAACCTTTATTGCCCCTGGCAGTGATACCGGCGGTATTGATTACACAATAGGCACAAATGGCACTTACTTAAATGTAGGCGGCATTGAATCACAAGGTTTAGAGCTTTCGGCAAGTTACATGCTAAGCCCACAATGGAGCGTATACAGCTCGTACACAAATAACGACTCACAGTACAAAGGCGATGCTCCCGGATTTGAAGCCGGTGAAAAAGTAATAGACTCAGTAGATGACTTATTTGTGTTATCGACCGATTACTTTAGCGATGATTTCCGCTTTGGCTTATCGGCTAAATACACCGGTGAACGCGGCGAAGTTGATGGCTATACCGTGGTTGATTTAAACGCAGGTTACGCCACCGATATAAACGCAGGACCATTTAAAGCGATAGATGTTGCCTTTGTTGTTTATAACATTACTGATAAAAGTTACTTAGCCGGTGGTACGGGCAACGGCAGCACTTACTTTATTGGTGCGCCACGTACAGCAGCACTGACGTTATCGGCTACGTTTTAAGCCAATGAACCCGTTTTAAGCCCATCAATGATGGGCTTTTTTTATTCATAGCCATAGATTAAAACTAATGTATGGCTGTATCGAGATTTTAAAATGAAGCAGTTAGTAAAACCTATTACACACGCCGTATTAGCTTTAGGGCTAGCGTTTAGCGCAAACAGTATTGCAGCCCCTTCTAAAATTTTATTTGGCTCGTGTGGGCATCAAGATAAAGACATTCCAATATTCGACACCATTAATAAAGAGCAGGGCGATTTATTTATATTTTTAGGTGACAATATTTACGGCGACACCAACGATATGACGGTACTTGCCAATAAGTACCAAAAATTAGGTGTAAAACCAGGCTTTAAAACACTAAAAGCGAATACCCCAATCATTGCGATGTGGGACGATCACGATTTTGGTCAAAACGATATTGGTAAAGATTACCCACATAAAGAGCAATCTCGCCAAATTATGCTCGATTTTTGGGGCGAGCCTAAACGCTCACCCAGACGCACCCGCACGGATGGCATTTACACGTCGTATATGTATGGCGAGGATGAGCAAACCGTACACGTTATTATGCCCGATTTACGCTGGAACCGTGATGCACTTAACCACGTAAGCGAGCTTGAATATTACACCAAGCGTAAGCTTAATAACCAAGGCCCGTATAGCCCAACAGAGGTGAAAGGTGCCTCAATGTTAGGTGAGACGCAGTGGCAATGGCTTGAGCAAGAGCTTAAAAAGCCTGCGGCTGTAAAGTTGATTGCCTCAAGCTTGCAATTATTACCCGATTTTACAGGGTGGGAGTCGTGGGCTAACTTCCCAGAGGATCGTAACCGTTTATTTGCGTTAATTAAAAAACACCAAGTGAATGGGGTTATTATCATCAGTGGCGATACGCACTGGGGCGAAATATCAAAGTACCAGCAAAACCTTGATTACCCTTTAATAGAAATGACCAGCTCAGGTCTTACTGAAAAGTGGAAAGACGTCAGCCCAAATAAACACCGCGTTGGCGATTACACCCACAATGTGAATTACGGCGATTTAAGCATAGATTGGCAGCAAGCCGACCCCGCTATTTCACTTAAGCTTAAAGGGATAGATGGTAAAGTAATTATGCAAAGCGCATTTAGCTTATCAAGCATTAGCCCTTATAAATAAAATGGCCTGACAAATAAAACACACAGTGTTTAAAATTAACGCTGTGTGTTTAATCCACCTGCTAACTCGCTGATTTATTAGTGCCAATTTACGGATTGCGCTACCCCTATAAATGAAAATATCTTAAACTGGTTTTACTTCAAGTAAGGACTCCAGTTGTATGCTCAATATTATTCAATCAAACCGTATGGAAGCGCTGCAAGCTCAGTTTAATCAGCTGTTAAAAGTAAACCCGCTGCAAAGCCCATTCGATAAAGAAGTGGTATTAGTGCAATCGCCGGGTATGTCACAGTGGCTAAAAATTGGTTTAAGCGAAAACCTAGGCATAGCCGCGCAGGTTGATTTTCCGCTGCCATCGAGCTTTATATGGCAGTTGTATCAGCAATTGCTGCCTAATGTGCCAAAAGAGTCGGCATTTAATAAGCCTAACCTTGCTTGGAAATTATTTGCAATACTGCCCAGTTGTATAAATGAGCCGCTTTATTTGCCGCTAAAAACGTATTTAGAGGGTGATATAGACGGGCAAAAAACCTTTGCGCTGTGCGAAAAAATTGCCGATGTGTACGATCAATACTTAATGTACCGGCCGCATTGGATTGCCACTTGGGATAGCGAAAAAGACGAACTTGACGATGTTGATGTAAGCATTGCCCCATGGCAGCCCGACTTATGGCGAAAGCTAGTGGCGCACAGTAAAGCACTTGGGCAAAGCCAATTTCATCGTGCCAACATGCAAGGGCAGTTACTTGCAGCCCTTGAAAATATGGATAATAGCTTACTACCTAAGCGCATTAGTTTATTTGGTATATCGGCGATTGCCAGCTCACAACTTGAGGTGTTTGAAGCGCTGAGCAAAAAAACAGAGGTGTTTTTATTCTTTTTTAACCCAAGTGAGCACTATTGGGGCGATGTGGTTGATGAAAAAACAGCAGCCAAAATAAATGCCAAATACGCCAAAATGCCGCTTTTAGAAGCGCAGCAAAAAAAACAAGCTAACCCTGACGAAGAATACTACTTTATAGGCAACCCGTTGTTATCGTCGTGGGGAAAACTAGGGCGCGATTACTTTGAGCAACTCGTACAACTTGATGCGCGCTGGATTGATGGCTTTATAGATGCGTTTGACGATAGTTTACTAGGGCAAATTCAAAGTGAGATTTACCAACTGGCATTTAAAGGTGAGTCGCTTACCGATAATAAAGAGTGGTTTATTAATGATGAGGGCAAGCTGCCCATTAGCGACACTGACACCAGTATTACCCTAAGCGATTGCCATACACCGCTTAGAGAAGTTGAGCGCTTGCACGACTATTTACTGACTTTGTTTAATCAAAATCCGTCGCTCACTCCCAAAGACATTATTGTAATGATGCCAGATGTAGGTACGTACAGCCCGTACATTGAAGCGGTATTTGGCGGCGCGCAAAACACCAGCCGCTTTATTCCTTATGCTTTGGCCGATTTAGCCATAGAGCAAGAAAAACCTGTGCTTAACTCGTTTGCCAGCTTGGCCAATTTGCCGTTTTCACGTTTTGGTGTATCGGATATTCTCGACTTACTGCAAGTAACACAAATTGCCGAAAAATTTGGCCTTGAAGCGCACGAGTACGAGCAAATTCAATATTGGCTTGAGCGAGTTGGCGTAAAGTGGGGTATAAATGCCGAGCATAAAAGCAGCTTTGATTTACCCGCAATAGATTTAAATACCTGGCAGCATGGTTTAAATCGTTTACTGCTAGGCATAGCCCAGCGCGACGAGCAATGCCCGTTTAACGGCATTTACAGTGCCGATGAAGTAGAGGGCATGGCGCTTGATACCCTTAATAAGTTAGTGCATTTTATTGATGTACTGCAGCGCTTTAAGGATGAGCTAACCCCTGATGATACGCTTAGTAATAAAGCGGATATTTTATCTGAGCTCATAAATGCTATTTATTACAACGAAGGCGACGACAGCTGGGATTTACTGGTACTGCAAACTGTTTTAGAGGAACTTAAAAAACACCACGATAATGGCGATTACGATAAAGCTGTTTCGCAGCGTATTGTAAGCTACCTGATAAAACAAGGCATTCAAGAAAAAGGCGTAGGGCAGCGCTTTTTAGTGGGGCAAGTTAACTTTTGTACACTAATGCCTATGCGCGCCGTGCCGTTTAAAGTGGTGTGTATGCTTGGCTTAAACGATGCCGACTACCCACGTACAGTGCAGCCAATAGGGTTTGACTTAGTACCGTATTCTAAAAAACAAAAAGGTGACCGTTCACGTAAATTAGATGACCGTTACTTGTTTTTAGAAGCTTTATTGAGTGCCCGCGACAATTTATACATAAGTTACATTGGCCGTTCGTGCTTTGACAACCAACCACGTATGCCCTCGACCTTAGTAAGCGAGCTTTTAGAGTACATAGGCCGCAGCTTTGTGCTTACAAATGACAGCGAAAAAACGTTGCCTGAGTGTTTAATTAATCAACAGCACTTACAGCCTTTTAATCGTGCGTATTACACAGCAGACACTGAAGCCGATACAAAGCTGAGTAACCACAGTTTTAATCCTATTTGGCTGCCAAGCGAGCGCATTGACGCGCAGCCACTAACAGCCATTGATGTAATAGCGCCCGCGCAATTAGAGCTTGATGTATTTATTCGCAGTGTGTGCAACGCACAAGAGAGCTTTTACCAGCAAACATTAGGTTTACGCCTACCCGAATTTAGCGAAGTAGCAAAAGATGAAGAGCCTTTTAGCCTAGATGCGCTGCGCCGTTATTTTTACCTTGATGAAATACTTGAGGCCAACATTAATGAGCAACCTTTAAGTACAGAGCAAATATTGCAACGAGGGGAGCTGCCTCAAGCCAATGTGGGCAGTTTAGTGTATGAGAGCATGGCGCACCGAGTAGATGCATTAGCCGGGCAAGTAAAAGAGCATATTAAAAGCGGCAAAACCGACCCCCTTGAGGTGTCTTTGCGCATAGAAAATACCATCATTGAGGGCTGGCTTAATCATATTTACCTTCAAAAACAAGTGTTTTACCGAAGTGCCAGTATAAAGGCCAAAGACTTAATTAAAGGCTTTATATATCACCTTGTTGCACAAAGTATGGAGCAAAATGTAGAAACCTTGTTACTGGGGCTCGATAAGCAAATTAGCTTTGCACCGCTGAGTAAACATGAGGCCGATGCCTTACTCAGTGATTGGTTTGAACTATATAAAGCCCTGCGCAAAGAGCCGGTGGCATTTTATCCGGTAAGTGGCTATGAATATGTTAAAAGTGGTGGCGATATTAGTAAAGCTATTAGCAAGTTTAACCCACAATACATAGGACGCGGCGAGGGCGAAAACCCGTATATTCGTTTAACGGTGCAATCGCTTAATGACTGCCAAGAAGAATTTATTAAGTGGAGCGAAAAATTACTCTCCCCATTACATGCCCATGCAAAGGAGAGTGACCATGCAAGCGCTTAATCCGCTAACAATGCCGTTAAAAGGGCAAAGTTTAATAGAAGCCAGTGCGGGAACAGGTAAAACCTACACCATTACCGGGCTTTATTTACGTTATTTATTAGGCTTGCAAATACCAGGGCAGATAAACACCCCGTTAAGTGTTGAGCAAATACTTGTAGTTACCTTTACCGATGCTGCAACACAAGAAATTAAAGACCGCGTGCGCAGCCGTATTATTGCTGCGCGCGATGCATTACTTGGCCAAAGCCCAAACGATGAATTAATAGCAGGTATAATAGCCGCAGTAGATGACAAACACCGCGCCTTTGATTTACTCGATGCCGCGGCTAAATCTATGGACGAAGCCGCTATATTTACCATTCATGGCTTTTGCCAACGCATGTTAAAGCAACATGCGTTTGAATCGGGCGTTGCCTTTAACCTTGAGTTTATTTTAGATGAGCGCGATATCCTACTCGACACGATTAAGGATTTTTGGCGCGCCTTTGTATACCCACTTAATAAAGAACGCACTGATGCCATTTTAGAGGTGTTTGCAGCCCCTGAATCGCTATTTAGTCAAGTCAGTAGTGTGCTAAATAAAGCCAATGCGAACATAGTGCCGCAAATAAACTTAGATGACGTATTTAAAGCTCGCGATGAGTACATTGCTAAAGTACCCGCTTTTAAAAAAGCAGTGCTGGAGCAAGAGTTTATAGCTGCAATAAAGGGCACGGGTTTAAGTGGCTCTAAAACACCTGGGCGAAAAGGCAGTTTAACGGCCCTAGAAGCATTTTGTTTAGGTGATGAGTTATTTTTTGAATTTGGCACCAATAAATACTCGTTTGAGGTGTGGAGCAGTGAAAACTTAAGTGATGCCAGTAATTATAAAAAAAATCAGCCATTATTTAGCCACCCTCTGCTTAGCCTGTTTGATGAGCTTAGCGCACTTAATACTAAAATTAATCAGGGCCTTAAAATTGCCGTTGTACAAACCGCGGCTCGGTGGGTTAAACAGGCAATTGTAAAACGTAAGCAAGAGCAAAGTGTGATCACCCCAGATGATTTACTGACTAACTTACACAGTGCTTTAAATGCAGAGCAGGGCGAGGCTTTATCGCAAAAAATAGCGCAGTTATTTCCTGTTGCCATGATTGATGAGTTTCAAGATACCGATCCAATTCAGTACGGCATTTTTAGTAAAATATACGGCCAAGAAAACACCACACTGGCCATGATAGGTGACCCAAAACAGGCTATTTATGGTTTTAGGGGCGCTGATATTTTTACCTATATTGGCGCAAAAGAGTCGGTAGAGCCTGAGCAGCAATTTACGTTAGGTACTAATTTTCGCTCAAGCACCGATATAGTAAACAGTGTAAACAGCTTGTTTTCTAAACATGCTAATAGCTTTATTTATAACGATGCCATACCGTTTAACGCAGTAGCAGCAAAAGGCAAAAAAGCCGATGAAACATTTACAATCGATGGCAAACCTGCCACCGCGTTTGAATTTAATGTATTTATAGATGACGCTGCAGATGAAAAAAACAAACCCACCAGCAAAAGGGTAGGGCAAGGACATTTGGCCAGCTATTTTGCCAATAAAATAGTGACACTGCTTGAGCAAGCCGAGCAAGGTCGAGCGTGCATAGGTAAGCATAAGGTGACCGCAGCCGATATTTGTATATTAGTGCGTGACCGTGTAGAAGCGCAAATAATGAAAAAAGCACTGAGCAATGCCAATATTGCGAGTGTGTATTTATCGCGTGACAGTGTGTTTAGCCAAGAGCTTAGCCACCATTTACTTAACTTTTTAACCGCATTGCATGGGCAATATAACGAGTCGTTACTGCGCGGCGTATTAGCAGGGCCATTATTTTGTTTAAGCTATAACGAAATTTACGTCCTTGCTGAGGATGAAAATAAATGGCAAGAGCACTTAAACTTTTTTGCGCAACTTAGCCATATTTGGAACAAACAAGGCGCAATGGCCATGCTTGAGCGCTTGTTAAGTCATAATCAGCTGAGCGCTAAGTGGCAAGGGCTTGGCTATAACGTTGAGCGATGGTTAACCGACTTCAGGCACTTAGGTGAAATACTGCAGCAAAAGCAAATAGAGTTAGAAGGTACGTTACGTTTACTGCGTTGGTTTGCACAAAAGGTTAGCCAGCAAGATGGCGAGGCTGTGCAAGTACGCCTAGAGAGTGACGCCAACTTAGTTAAAATAGTGACTATGCATGCCTCAAAAGGGCTTGAATACCCGCTGGTATTTATGCCTTTTGCTAGTGGCTATCGCGAAACTAAAGACGCGCTTTATCATCAAAACGGCCAGTTAGTTTACGATTTAAGTAAAAACGAAGACGCCTTAGCACAAGCCGAGCAAGAACGCTTAGCTGAAGACTTACGCTTACTCTATGTTGCGCTTACCCGCGCGGTACATTTTTGTGCACTTGGGGTGTATAACATAGGGCAAGGGCAAAGTAGCCGCTTGGCTATACAAAGTAGTGCATTAGGGCATGTGCTATTTGCAGGGCTTGAGCTTACAAGTAGCCAAACGTGGCGCACCCACTTACGTGAATTTTGCGACGCACACGCTGAAATGCGTTACCAGCAATTTACCGCTGAGCAATTAGCCGAGCAAGGACAGTTAACACTTAATAACGCAGTGCAGCAGAGCCAAGCGTTAAAAGTGAATACAGTTACAGCCAACATAGAGCGAGATTGGCGAGCAACCAGCTTTAGTGCGCTGAGCTTTAAAAAGCACACCGATCATATTGAACCTGGGCGCAGCGATGAAGATCATGAAAAAGATGAATTTGCTAACAGCCAAGATGAAGTACCATCGCCTTATAGTTTCCCCAAGGGGGCAAAACCGGGTAGCTGTTTGCATGAAATTTTTGAACAAATAGACTTTACCAGTGCACGAGTACACCCGACTAATCCAGAGCAAAATTTAGCAGAGGTAGTTAAACAGGCGCTTGATAAATACCATATTAGCGAAAGCTGGCAACACGTAACCGAGCAATGGGTACTTGATTCGTTAACCTGCCCCTTAAACAATGAGGGATTAAGCTTAAGCCAATTAGCCCCCGCAGATTGCCTAGTCGAAATGGAATTTAATTTACCTTTAGATAGTTTAAGCGCGCCTAAATTAAACGAAATACTGGTAAAACATTTTGGTTTTACCCAGAGCAAACTCGAATTCTCTCATGTAAAAGGCCTTTTAAAGGGTTTTATAGATTTAATTTTTTGCTATCAAGGTAAGTATTATATTTTAGATTATAAGTCTAATTACTTAGGCAATACGCCCGCTGACTATGATAGCGATATGCTAGCGCAAGCCATGAATAGCCATCAGTATCATTTACAGTATTTAATTTATAGCGTTGCGCTGCACCGATTACTTAAACAACGCATTAGTGATTATGCAATAGAAACCCATTTAGGCGGGGTTTATTATACTTTTTTACGCGGCATGCCGGCAGGCAAAGGGGTGTATTTTAATAAGCTCACCGCAGAGCAAATCACACTATTAGATGGCTTATTTAGCCAAGGAGCCATGTTATGAGTGACTACCCTATGCAGCAAAGCTTGTTTGATGAGCCGCCAGCACCCGTACAGCCGTTAAATACGGTGAAGTTGCTTGACTACTTATTAGATGAAAAACGCATAAGAATGGTAGATGTAAAGCTTGCCTTAATGCTGTGTGATAATCAGCAAAACGACGTGTTTTATATAGTGTTATTGCTGTGTTTAGCACAGCAAAGCCAGCATAGCTGTTTAACATTAAAAGAAGTCGACTGGCAAAACCCGTTTAATTTACGCCAAAGCGACTTCACTAAAACTGAGGGCAATGTACCAAATATTACATCGCCTTTTAACGAAGCCTTTACCTACCTCGATGCGCTTAGCTGTTTAAGCGCCCATAACAGTGTGGGCGAGGCCAAACCCTTACAGTTATTTAACGAGCGGCTTTATTTTGCGCGCCTTGCTGAGTACGAACATACTTTAGCTACGCGTTTACTCGCGATGAGTGAGCGCCATTTAAATATAAATACCCAGTTACTCAGCCAGCTATTAAGTGACTACTTTGTAGATAATTCAGCGCTTACCATAGATTGGCAAAAAGTGGCCTGTGCAATTGCTGCAACAAAAGGCTTTAGCGTTATAACAGGCGGGCCAGGGACCGGTAAAACCACCACAGTAACAAAGCTGTTGGCAATTTTGCAGTCGCTTTATAAAAGTGCGCCTTTAAGTATTAAGCTAGTGGCGCCTACAGGTAAAGCCGCAGCACGTTTAAGTGAATCAATTTTAGGTGCCAAACAAAAGCTTGAAATTATTCCAGATGATATTAAGGCCTTAATTCCTGATAGTGCGCAAACTATTCACCGACTTTTAGGGGTTAAACCCTTTACCAATAAATTTAAGCATAACCGCACAAACCCGCTGCATTTAGATGTACTGATTATTGATGAAGCCAGCATGGTTGATTTATCACTCATGGCTAAATTAATAGAGGCACTGCCTACCCATGCGCGTTTGATATTACTTGGCGATAAAGACCAACTTGCCTCGGTAGATACCGGCAGTGTAATGAGTGATTTATGCCAAGGGTTAGCACTAGGTGAAACGCCTAACTACTCGCAAGCGCGATGTGATGAGCTTAATGCGTTATGTTTTAAAGGAGAGGCTAAATTAGCGGCGCCTGGGCATAGCGAATTTAAACTAGCTGATTGCATTGCGTTTTTACAACACAGCTACCGGTTTGATGCACAAAGTGGCATTGGCCAGCTTGCGCTGGCGGTTAATACTAACCATAACGGTATTTTAAAATACGTAGAGCAACAAAGCACACAAGGGCAATTTAACGATGTTATTTTAGATTATGACTTTGTTGCAAAACCCATAGAAAAATTAATAAACAGTGCTGCTAAGCATTACGCCCATTATTTAAATTTAATCGCGCAGGGGGCAAGTGTTGCAGATGTTCACGCGGCGTTTTCCCAATATCAATTATTAGCGGCCGTTCGTGAGGGTGATTACGGCGTAAATAGCTTAAACAGCCGCATTGAGCGAGCACTTGCGCAACAAGGGTTAATATCGGTGAGCCCAAATCAGCGTCATTACAGTGGTATGCCCATTATGGTGAGCCAAAACGATTATCAACTTAAGTTGTTTAATGGGGATATTGGTATTTTAATGCCTGATGAAAGCGGGCAGTTAAAAGCATTATTTATTGATGAGCAAAACAATGTACGGGCGTTTTCACCTGCACGCCTACCTGCTCACGATAAAGTGTATGTAATGACCATACATAAATCGCAGGGCTCAGAGTTTAGTTATACCGCTATGGTTTTACCGCCTTTAAAGCAAGCTAGTATGGGTATAAATCGCCAGCTGGTATACACAGGCATAACCCGCGCAAAAAACACCTTTGAGCTGGTGGCCGATAAAAAAGTGCTGCAATTAGCCATGAGCAAAAGCGTATCAAGAGCCTCAGGGTTGTATGAGCGTTTAAAATACTAATACCTATTTATATTTTAGGGTTCAACTAAATACTAAAAACCTAACGTATTTTTATGCGTTAGGTTTTTTAGCTTTAGTGGGTATGTGTTAATAATACTAAATATCGCAATTATTTGAATTTAAGTAACTGTATATACAGATAATATAGATTTAGCTGAATTTAAATGATAATAAATTGTTGCATTTTTGAGCGTTGTTCCTAATACTGGTCAATGCATGTGCGCCTGCACATGTGTAAATGAATACCTTAAGTACATAGGCATAAAAATAAAACACTGAACACATTAAGGATTTATATGAACAACAATAAACGCACACACACGCTTAAATACTTACTTTGCGCCGGTTTAGCCGCATTAATGAGTTTTTCGGCAGCAAGTAAAGATCACAAAATTATACTTATTCACGGCTTGCAGGTATCGCAAATAACCAATAAGTCGGGCAGCGATGTAGTAAATGACGGTGAAACTTATTGGCAAACCTATTGGAACAACCGAGCAGATGAGCGAATTGATTGGCCTGCCTACGAGCGTGTTGAAGGTAAAATAGCAACAGATTGGGTTTGGCCTAAATTAAAGCAATTATCGCGCTCAAACTTATGTGCTGATGGCTGTGTATTAGTGACACACTCAACGGGGGATTTAATTGCACGCCATATTATTGATAACCAAGCAAACTGGTTAGAAAACGCAGGGCTTACTCCACTTAATATTGTTGCTACATTTGATTTAGCCGGTGCTGGTGGCGGTAGTGAGCTTGCTGATATTGCTGTAAGCGCACTAACCGGTGCCTCATGGAATTTTGCTATAGATGCAGCACTTAGATGGTGGCTAGGAAGCGATGTTACTGAAGCGGTTGGTGTGTTACATGATTTAAAAGTAAATAACGCGCGTAAAATTTCTCCATTTCCAGATGCGCGTACACCTCGTTTACGTTTTGTTGCTGACGGTAATGAATACTTAGGGATCACAGGCGCATTTTTAAAAGGTAATGACGATTCGGTTGTTGCGTCGCACTCATCATGCGGTGCAAGCTCAGCGCGTTCATTTGGTAGCTGTAGTAGCAGTATAGATACTGATGGTCGATTAAAATCGCAAGGTGATGCCGTTAATAGCTTTATGCCGCACCACTACCCAATGATGATGAGCGACAGCTATAGCCACAACGAAATTCATAACGCGCAGCGCAAAGGCAATGTCACGATTGCGATGAACAATATAAATGTAGATGGTCAAAATGTGGGCTTTAATACATTTGATAAAACAACGGGTACTTGGTTTTGGAAAAAACACTACCGCTATATTAAGGATTCAAACACGCAAAGTGCCTCGGCACTTATTTATAACGTGATCCCTTAATAAGTACCTAAATTTTTAAGCGCGTTAGGTATTAAACGCTAGAGCGTGTAGTTATTTACTGCACGCTTTTAAAGGATTGATGCAATATGAAAAAGTTTTACATTGGTGCCGCTGTGGTTAGTATTGGTGTGTTTTTACTCTGGTATACAAATAAAAATGAAGTTAAAACGCTTGAGCCTCCCACTGCATTGGCAATAAAAAAGAAGTCAGAGCCAGCAAGCCCAGATAAAAATACCGTAATAACCATTGATGTGCCAAAACAAAAACAGGCTAAAAGTCCTCCCCAAATACATTATGATCAGCACTTAGCCAGTGCCGCTGAGCATGTAGCAATGCAATACCAAAATGCACTAAAATACCCGCCTTATTCGCAGCCCTTGAGCGCACTTGATGAAGACCGCTTAAAGCCTAATCAGTTTTACCCAGTTACAAGTCCCATTGACAATGCGGGTAATGCTCTCGTCGTTAGTTTAGATAAATACCGGTTTGTATATCCGCAAAATATAACCGTTAATATTGCTGCGCAAAACCTAGCAGAGGTAAATGTAGCGCTTAGCAATACCGATACTAAAGCGTCAATCAGTTCAAAAACCACCACAGCACAGCAGGGCGAAGCCACGGTTAAATTTAAAGCCAGTGAAGACTACCCGCGAAATTTACAGCTATTTGTAGAGGCAAATATTGCAGGTAAAAAGGTGCCTGCAGTAGCGCAAATACAGTATATGCCACCAAGTGCTACGCTTATTGATTTTGATAATGCCTATGCACAAAACGAAAATATGATAGCTACAGCGCATTTAAAGGTGCTCAAAAGCGGCTTATATAGAATTAGGGCAAATTTATACAGTGATACGAGCCCACTTGCACATTTGGTGACTAAAAAGAAACTCTCACAAGGCAGTCAAACGGTGGATTTAAAGGCGCATTGGTCGGTATTACCACAAGGGGTAGTGAATATGCGTTTAAGTGACTTTGTGATAGAGCGCATGTCGCCAAGCCCCGGTGAACGTAATAGTTTTGGTAGCAGTGACATTGCTGAGTTTGAAATTAAAGATTTTGCCTACGATAGTTTGCAACAACTGCCTTATCAAGCAAATGAGCAAGAACGAATGAGTTTAGAGTTTTTAAAAGGGTTAGCTGATAAAGGTTAATGGTAATAAATAAGGGGCATAAAGCCCCTTAACTGTATTTTTTTAAACGGTTAGCTTAGGTTAATAGTAACCACATCAGTTTGCTGATCTTGGGTTTCATCTTCATCGCTTACAGGCGCTTTTGGGATATCTGGTTTATCAAGTGCTATATCACCGCCATCAATAACATCGCCGGTTTTTAGGTTTTCAAAATCAAATAGTGCTGTATCGGCTAAATGCGAAGGCACCACATTTTGCATTGCAGTAAAAATACTTTCGATACGCCCTGGGTGCTCTTTATTCCACTGCGCTAACATGTTTTTAGTGTGTTTACGTTGCAGGTTTTCTTGCGAGCCACATAAATTACACGGAATAATAGGGTAACCTTGGCTAAATGCGTATTTACTTATATCGGCTTCTTTACAGTAAGCTAGCGGGCGAATAACCATGTGCTCGCCGTTATCGCTCATTAATTTAGCCGGCATGCTTTTAAGTTTGCCGCCGTAAAACATGTTTAAAAAGAGTGTTTCGATCATGTCGTCGCGGTGATGGCCAAGGGCAATTTTAGTCGCGCCCATTTCTTTGGCTGTACGGTACAAAATACCACGACGTAGGCGTGAACACAGCGAGCATGTTGTTTTACCCTCAGGGATAATATCGGTCACTATACTGTAGGTGTCTTCTTCTACAATTTTGTATTCAATATCTTGTTTATCAAGGTACTCAGGTAAAACATGTTCAGGAAACCCTGGCTGTTTTTGATCAAGATTAACAACAAATAAATCAAAGTTAATAGGTGCTACACGCTTTAAATGTTTAAGCATATCAAGCATGGTATAACTGTCTTTACCACCCGATAGGCATACCATTACACGGTCGCCTTCTTCAATCATGTTAAAGTCCATGACGGCTTGGCCAGTAAGACGGCGTAAACGCTTTTGTAGCTTATTTAAGTTGTATTGAGCTTTGGCTTGAGCTGAGTGAGACACTACGCCCCCTTATAAAACAATGCGGCAAATTATTTGCTGAAAATAAAGGGGCGTATTATATACCCAAGTACTAGGGGTATTAAAGCGCTAGTTAAGGCTTTGTTTAACTTTTGGCAAGTGGGCTTACGTAGCCATCGGGTTTTAAAGCAAGTACATCACAATCTAGGCTGTCTATTACGTGCTCGGCAGTGTTACCTACTAACGCAGCGCTTAAACCTGTTCGACCTACAGTGCCAATTACCACTAATTCGCTATTTAAGCGACTTGCTACATCGGGGATTACATCCTCAGGCAGGCCTTCTTCTATAAAGCATTGCTCGTTAGTTAAATTAAATGTTTTAGCGAGCTCGTTGGTAGATTCTATGTGGTGTTTTTTTACTGATTCGTTGTAAAGGCTGGGGTTAAACTCAGGGATTTCGATAGCAATATTAATGGGTGTAGCGGGATAGGCATTGACCAAATTAAGCTTAGCGTTGGCAAGCTCACACAAAAATTGTGCATCTTTAATAATGCGTTTATTTAAAGCTACATGCTCGTCGTTTTCACTAACTGCATTCACTGCAGCTAAAATACTGCCTTGCTCAGGCCAAGCCATTTCTTTTACAAATAATACCGGTGTTGGGCATTTGCGTACTAGATGCCAATCAGTAGGGGTAAAAATAACCGACTTAAGCGCGCCATGCTGATGGGTGCTTTTAACAACTAGGTCGTACTCTTGCTCGATAACAGTATTAATAATGGCTTCAAACGGGCGGTTATGCCATACCACTTCGGTGGTGATGTTTATATCTGGGTAGGTAGAAATTATATCTTTAAGCCATATTTCTCTATCAGCAATAACGGCTTTTCGCATTGCTTCGCGCTCTTCGAACGACAACATAGTGGTCATTTCGTAAGAGAAGTCGTAAACAGTCATAAAGGCGGTAATACTGGCACCTGACTTTTTAGCTAAATCAATTGAGCGAGCTAAACCGTGATGATCATCTTTAGTGGGGTCAATAACGGCTAAAATACGTTTAATAGTGTTCATATGCTACTCCCTTTTTTTAACTTACTTTCAGTGTAACGTAAATACACAGCAGTTAAAGGGGTAGCACTAAGATTATTGTTCTATATCAAGAAATAAAGTTTCTCTAATTTTAAAACTCTTTATCTTGAATAAAAGCATGAAGGGCTTTATAAAAATTTAATTATTCTCAGGTTTTATTGAAGTGTTATCTTCTACAGTGAATCCACTCGTTTTTTTCACAAAGCCCACTTCAGGTCGTAAGTTATAAACGTTATCTTTAATGGTAGAAAACAGATAACTCTTTCCACCTCTACTGAATAAGTTAATAAGATACCAATATTTCTTTTCAGGATAAACAGTCATATCAACGTCAATAAAGTGATTGTTATTGATATAAATGCCTCTTACGTATTTGTCATCTATTAGCTCGCCGGTTACATCTGACTGTATTCTAATACCTCCCTTAGAACGTAAAACTGTGTTGTGAGTAAAATAAATACTTCCCCAATTAAAAGGCTCCGTTACACTTTTTGGTTTGTTAGGGTAAGTATTGAGGATAAACTTATCACTGTCTATAAAGGTATTAGCAATAATTTTTACGTTAGAGTAATAAGTAATTTCTATAGCTGTGCCTTTGGTGTTTTTGAAAGTGTTATATCTTACTAGGGCCTTTGATACAGGTTTAACCGTGGCAAATTTCAATGATCCCTTCAATCCCTCAAAAATATTATTTTCAACTGTAATATCATGCGTACCTCCATAGTTATTATTCCACGGGTGAGTAGTTGTTACTTGTGTAACATTTTCAAAGTAATTATTACGAATATCAATTCTGAAAGAATTTATATTCGTATCGTGGGATGATAAGTGTGAAGATGTTGCTCTTATAGCCGCATCGCCAAAATCATAAAAACGATTATGTTTAATTAAAATATCTTCGGAGCCTGCAAAAAGGATACCTTGCTCACCCCAAACATAATTAATTTTGTCTGTGGTTAACCCTCTAAAAATAAAACCATTAATTTCTATGAAGCGTGAATTATAAAAGGATAAAATATATTCTCCTTCAAATTGGTCACACTTTTTTAGTATAACGCCAGCATTAGCGGTGATAGTAATGTTACTAAGGTTTCTGACGATAATAGCTGAACATATATCGTAAACTCCAGGCTTGTCTATTTTAAGCTCAGAATTTTCTGCAGTGTTTAAAATCAACTCTTTTAGTGCTTGTGAGTCATCAATGCCATCATCGGGGATCATTGAGCTCGATGCTTGGCTACTAAATAAAATACTTAAAGAAAGAGTGATAAATAGAAATAAAGAATTAGGCATAAGATTGTCCTTCTATATAAGAGTTTAATAGGACGTAGTTGCTTTTATATTAAAAAATGAGTCAGATAAGTAATTATTCATCGACTCTTAAAAGTGAATGGTTAATACCTCTACCCAAAGTGTTAGTAGAGATAGAGCATAATTGCAAATAATTACGCTCCAATTCAGGGATGGATTAATTTTAAAATGAGAAGCTATTATTAACGTGGTTTTACAATTGCGGCTGCTTTCGCAAGCGCGTCATTATCTAAAATAGTAATAAACTTACCCTCGACTTTTATTAAGTCCGCTTTTTGAAAACGGCTTAATAAGCGACTAATTGTCTCTACCGTTAAGCCTAAATAGTTACCTATTTCACCGCGGGTCATGGTAAATCTAAATTCTTTACGTGAAAAGCCACGCTCACCAAAACGCTCCGAAAGGTTATAAATAAAGCTTGCTAGGCGTTCTTCAGCCGACTTTTTATTAAGAAGTAGCAGCATTTCTTGATCATAAGTAATCTCGCTACTCATTAAACGCATAATTTGTTGGCGCAGTTTGGGTAATTTACCGGCTAACTCATCGAGTGTATCGAACGGGATTTCGCAGACCATTGATGTTTCTAGGGCTTGCGAAAAGCTCTGATGAGCCATTTTGCTAATGGCATCAAAGCCGACTAAATCACCGGCTAAATGAAAACCAGTAATTTGTTCATCCCCTTGCTCAGACAGTGTATACGATTTAAATGAGCCAGAGCGTACTGCATAAATAGCATTAAGAGGAGCACCAGATTCAAACAGGTAGTCACCCTTGTGAAGCGGCTTTTTGCGCTCAATGATTTCGTCGAGCTTGTCCATTTCTTGGCCATTTAACGAAAACGGCAAACATAATTGGCTAATACTGCAATTATTACAGCTAATTGCACAATTACTTTTAGCGCGACTTTGAGAGAAATCCATAATTTAATCCGTTTTAATTTTTATACACAGTACTGAAAATAAACCCAAAGGGTTAATACCGCGACGATTAATGTACGAGTTTATCGGTGGCAATTATAAATAGGTACATACCATACCAAATTATAATACTGCCTAAAACAATACGCGTCCATGGGTGGTTAATGACACTATTGAGCTTTTGAGCGGCCAACCCTAGGGTGATCATGGCCGGAAAGGTGCCAAATGCAAAGCAAAGCATCACTATAGCTCCGTCAAATGCGCTAGGGCTGGTCATTGCCCAGGTAAGCGCAGAATAAACCAAACCACAAGGTAGCCAACCCCACAAGGCGCCATAGCCTAATGCTTTAGCTGTTGAATCTACTGGCATTAAATACTTATTAAGCTTAACAATGTGCTGCCAAATAAGAGTTTTCCCGATTTTTTCGAGCCATTGCAGAGTAGGTCCTATACGCATAATATACACGCCAACCAACAGCATAAAAATAGCAGCAACAAATGAAAGCGTGACAGAAAAAAACGTATTTTGTTTTGCAAATTGGCTGCTTATACCCGCAACAAGGGCTCCAGCAAGCATGTAACTACACGCTCGGCCAGTATTATACGCAAAAGAATAAATAATAGATTGGCGTTTGTCGGTGGCCAATTGCAATGAACTGGCAATACCACCGCACATGGCTAGGCAATGCCCGCTACCAATTAAGCCCATTAAAAATGCGCTGGTGTAAAGTGGCTCAATCATTACTTTTATTATGCTGATCTTTATCATCTTCAAACAAAATACTATGACCTTGTTTATTTAGATCAGAGAATTGCTCGCTTTTAACCGCCCAAAAAAACACGCCAATAGCAATAATTACAAATAAAATAGCAATGGGGATTAAAATATAAATTATGCTCATAATTTTAAAAGCCTTAGTGAATTACTAATCACAATAATTGAGCTGGCAGACATACCAATAACCGCCATCCACGGGGCCACAAGCCCAAGCGCTGCGAGTGGTAAAATAGAGGCATTATACACCAAAGACAGGGTCAGGTTTTGCTTAACGATTCGCCGCGTTTGTTTAGCAACATTGAGTAGGTGTGCAATAGAGGCTAAATCACTATTTAACAACACCACATCGGCACTGTTTTTAGATATATCGGCACCGGTTTCCATGGCTATGGACAAATGTGCACTGGCAAATACAGGGCTGTCGTTTATGCCATCGCCTACCATAGCGACCACTTCGCTTTGTGATGACCACTGCTCAACGGCGGTTTGTTTATCTTTAGGTGAAAGGGCGCTTTGACTGCTATTAAGCTTTAATTGTTTTGCTATTTTTTGCCCCGCATCTGATGCATCGCCTGTCAGCATATGACAGCTTAAGTTTTGTGCTTGTAAGTTAGCTATAAGCTCATTAGCACCAGGTTTTACTTTATCTATAAAGTAAAAACGGGCAACTACACGTTTGTTTATAAATAGGTTTGCTTGCGCATTCGTTTTTTTACTATCAAACCAGCCACTTTTACCAATAGCGTAATGATCAGCACCGCTTTGCGCACTGATGCCCAACCCCGGGTGAATGGTAACGTTAGTAAGAGTAAGCTCTGTGTTGGCGTATTTATTAAATGCACTGGCAATGGGGTGTTCTGAGTAGCGCTCTAACTGGGCGGCAATATTAAGGACTTCCTCTTTAGAGAGATGAGTGTCAAGTATATCAACGGCGTCTAAACTAAATTTGCCTTGTGTGAGCGTGCCTGTTTTATCAAAAGCAAACAATGTTAGTTTTGAGAGTGTTTCAAGCACATGTGCTTGTTTTATTAAAATCCCTTTGCGGGTGAGCGTTGCAACAGCACAAGTTAAAGCTGTTGGTATAGCAAGACTTAACGCACAAGGGCATGTTGCAACTAATACAGAAATGGTGATCCAAAATGCGTGCTCTGGGTCAATTTGGTACCAGCCAATAGCCGTTATAGAGGCGAAAACGAGTAAGCAAGCAATAAACCACTGTGCAACTTTATCAGTAATTTCTACCAGTTTAGGGCGCTTAGTGAGGGCATTATGCTGTAAACGTATAATTTGGTTTAGTAGGGTATTTTGGCCAACTTTATTAATTTTAATTTCTATTACGCCATCATGATTCACACACCCTGCGTATACATTGTGACCAATAAATTTATTTACGGGCTGATGCTCACCTGTCATCATGGATTCATCAACACTCGTTTGTCCTTTGATTAGTTCTCCGTCAGCCGGAATCGTCTCGCCTGCTTTTATAAGAATAACATCATTAAGCTTGAGTTTTTTAGCGGCGATAATGTGCTCTTGGCCTTTATCATCAAGGGTACGGGCCGTTAAAGGCAGCAGTTTTTGTAGGTTTGCGGTAAATTCGCTGGCTTTTAATCTAGCCCTAAATTCAAGATATTTGCCTAATAATAACAAAAAGGTAAACATACAAACCGATTCAAAATACACTTCGCCTACGTGCATAAACGTGGCATAACAACTTGCGCTATATGCGCCAAAAATGGCCAACGATACGGGTAAGTCCATATTTAACTGTTTTGCTTTTAAGCCATTGATAGCATTGGTTAAAAAAGGTAATGCGCTGTACAAAATAACGGGGGAGGCAAGGACTAGGCTTATCCAGCGAAAGTATTCTTCAAAGTTACTATCCATACCCGAGAACATGCCAAAGTACATCGCAAAGGCAAACATCATCACCTGCATGGTCATCAACCCTGCAACACCTAAACGGCGAATATACGCTTTTGCTGTTTGTTGTTTTTGTTGAGCTTCGTCATCGGCCTGAAAGGGGTAAGCTTTATAGCCAATTTTGGCAAGCGAGGTGATAATGTCGCTAAGCGGAGTTTGGGTTTTATCCCACTGGATCATGGCACGGTTAGTTGAAGTGTTAACATCTACGCGCTTAACTGTTTTTAAGCTCAGTAATTGTTTTTCAATAAGCCAAGCACATGCGGCGCAGGTAATGCCTTCAACACTTAATAAAACCTCTGACAAGTTATCGGTTGTGGCTATAAACTCATCTTGTATGTCTTCGTTGTCGTAGCTTTTAATAAATTCTAGTTGCTCTGGCACTAATTGTTCTACTTTACCGGCGCGCACAGTGCGGTATTTGTAGTAGTCAGTCATGCCCTGATCAACAATGTTTTGCGCAACCGCTTGGCAGCCAATACAGCACATGGGCTGAGGTGTATTATCTATTGTTACGGTTGCGCTAAATCCATTTGGCACACTTTCAAGGCAATGAAAGCAAGAAACGCTCATAGTGATGACTACTTATAATTTGGGGTAACTAACAACGCTTGCTCTGTAGGAAGAGTAATATTTTCTTTTAACTTCCAACTGCCATCTACAGGCTCTATAAATACAGAGTAAGCACCTGGTGTGTAGTTATCGAGTAGGGCTGTAAATTCTTTATTTGCATTAGGGGTAAGCGTTGCTTCAAAGTCATGCGCTTTAATAGTGCGATGATAAAAAGACAGTTTTAAAGCGTGTACGTTACTGTAATCGCCTTTGGTAAAGGCAAAGCTGGCACGTTCGTTTGTAACATTAAGCTTGCCATGTAAAAACAGGGCTTTGGCTTTTTCAAACTTAGTAAGCTCTAAGTTTATTGCTTTACCTTTTTTATAGTAATCATCAACTACCATATCTGGGCCATTCCCCACGGCAGTAATAATTAAGGTTATGCACCCAATAATGGCCGCTAGCGGAAAAAACATTAAAAACCAAGGCCAAAAATTTTTATACCACGAAGTAGGTTGCATAGTTGCTCTAAAATTAGTTTAGGTGGTGCTATTTTATAGCAAATATTGGTAAAAGACTAAAAAAAAGCCTCCGACAGGAGGCTTTTTTGATCTGGATTAATCTATTGAAATAATAAGATTAATTAATGGTTAACTCCGTGTTTATTTATCTTGCGATAAACTGTAAACGTAGGCAGTTAACAGGTGAATTTTGTCTTCACCTAAAATATCTTTCCATGCTGGCATTACACCGGCGCGGCCATGGTTAAGTGTTTCTTCAACTGCGCGTTGAGAGCCACCGTACAACCAAATGTTATCCGTTAGGTTAGGCGCACCAAACGGTAAGTTATGTGCTACAGAACCCTTACCATCAGCACCGTGACACGCGGCACACATTGCAAACTTGGCGGCACCTGCGGCTGCATCTTTTTGGTTAACAGTACGACCAGATAAGCTAAGTACGTGCGCTGTCATTTCTTTAACGCCTTGCTCACCCAGTGCTGCACTCCAAGAAGGCATCGCTGCTACACGACCATAAAGAAGCGTTTCTTTAATTTTGTCTGGTGAGCCACCGTATAACCAGTCTTTATCAGTTAGGTTAGGGAAGCCAGTTGCACCACGTGCATCTGAACCATGACATTGTGCACAGTTTTGCGAGAATAAACGCTGACCAATTTCAAGAGCTAACTGACCGTCTGTTTGTTCATGCTTTTCGCCATTTTCAAGAGCCACTTGCTGCGCTGCATCACCTTCAAATTTAGAGTTAACTAAATCTAAAACGGGTACTTGTGCAAGCTTGTTGAAAATAGGGCCAAAACGCTCTTCGGCTGCTTCGTATTCTTTATCAAGTTTTACATAGCGGCCTTCTTCTTTTGCTTTAGCTGTGGCTTCTTTAGATTCAGCTAAAGAGGTAATACCTTGGTTAGAGCTTGTCCATTTACCTAAGCCTTCCCAGTTACCTAAACCTGGATAAGCTGCTAAGTAATATACCGACCAAATAAATGTTGCGAAGAACATGTACGTCCACCATTTTGGTAGTGGATTATTTAGTTCGGTAATGCCGTCATATTCGTGTCCGCAGTCTTCACCTTCTTTTACGCCTGCATAGTTTTTAAGGTTCCAAACTAATAGGCTAAAAATGATGATTAAGCAGGCTAGGGTTAATACAATAACCCAAATACTCCAAAAGCTAGTCATTTTTCAGACTCCTTTTCCTCGTTAGAGAGTGTGTTGTTATGTTTTTTTTCATCTTCAAAAATGGCATTAGCAGCGTCATCAAAACGGTTTTTGCTACGCTTGCTGTATGCCCATACAACAATCACAATAAACAATACTAAAATTACCAGAGTCAAAATGCCTCTGTATGTTCCGTAATCCATAATAATTACTTCAAGTGAGTGCCAAGTTGCTGTAAATACGCGATTAGGGCTTGCATTTCAGTTGCGCCTTCGCCGTTATTCATAGCGTTAACTTTATCAACATCTGCTTGTAGCTCTTCGTCGCTGCCATAACCTAAACCCGGGTGTTTAGGGTTTTCTGGGTTAATAGCAAAAGTATCACGGAAAATTTGTAGCTTTTTCAGAGTTAAGCTGGTGTCAACCTTTGTCTCTGCTAACCAAGGAAAGCCTGGCATGTTAGACTCAGGAACCACAGCACGTGGGTCAACTAAGTGTGCATAATGCCAATCGTCCGAGTAACGGTTACCTACACGAGCAAGGTCAGGACCAGTACGTTTTGAACCCCATTGGAAAGGGTGATCCCATACTGATTCGCCCGCTACAGAGTAGTGACCGTAACGCTCAACTTCATCGCGAAAAGGACGAATCATTTGTGAGTGACAGTTGTAACAACCTTCACGTACATAAATGTCACGGCCTTCCATTTCAAGCGCGTTAAGTGGGCGTAAACCTTCAACAGGTTTGGTTGTATCGTCTTGGAACATTAGCGGAGTAATTTCAACTAACGCACCAAAACTAATAGCAAAAACAGTCAAGATAGCCATTAGGCCAACGTTCTTTTCTACTATTTCATGTTTGTTTTGTGAATTTTTATTGCTCATCATCTCACTCCGTTATGCTAATTGTGCTTGCGCGTCTAACTTCAGAGATTCTTTCTCAGCTGAAATTGTACGCAGAACGTTGTAAGCCATAACTAACATACCTGTAACGATGAATACACCGCCTACAAAGCGCATAATATAGAATGGGTGTGATGCTTCTAAAGACTGAACAAAGCTATACATTAATGTACCGTCAGAGTTAACTGCACGCCACATTAGGCCTTGCATAACACCTGAGATCCACATTGCAACAATGTAAAGTACAACACCTACAGTGTGTAACCAGAAGTGGGTGTTAACCAATTTAACGCTGTACATACGACCTTGAGCGAATAGCGCAGGAATAAGGTGGTAGATAGCACCAATTGAAATCATTGCAACCCAACCAAGTGCACCTGAGTGTACGTGGCCAATAGTCCAATCTGTGTAGTGAGATAATGCATTTACAGATTTAATTGCCATCATTGGGCCTTCAAACGTAGACATACCGTAAAAAGACAATGAAACAACTAAGAAACGCAGTACTGGGTCGGTGCGAAGCTTATGCCATGCGCCAGAAAGCGTCATAATACCGTTAATCATACCACCCCAAGATGGAACGAATAAGATAATAGACATAACCATACCTAAACTTTGCGTCCAATCAGGAAGCGCTGTGTAGTGAAGGTGGTGAGGACCAGCCCAAATGTAAAGAGAAATAAGTGCCCAAAAGTGAACAACCGATAAACGGTAAGAGTAAACAGGGCGACCTGCTTGCTTTGGTACAAAGTAGTACATCATACCTAAGAAACCAGCTGTTAGTAGGAAACCTACAGCGTTATGACCGTACCACCACTGAACCATAGCATCTACAGCACCCGCGTAGATTGAGTATGATTTAGTTAGCGACACAGGCACTGCCATGCTGTTTACAATGTGAAGCACTGCAACAGTAATAATAAAGCCAGCGTAAAACCAGTTTGCAACGTAAATGTGCGATACTTTACGTTTGATCAGCGTACCAAAAAATACAACTGCGTAAACTATCCATACTACCGCGATTAAAATATCAATTGGCCACTCAAGCTCTGCATATTCTTTAGAGCTAGTAATACCCAATGGGAGTGTTATTACGGCTAATACAATAACAAGCTGCCAACCCCAAAAAGAGAAAGCGGCGAGTTTGTCTGAGAAAAGGCGCGTTTGACAAGTACGTTGAACGACATAATAAGACGTCGCGAAAAGTGCACTGGTACCAAATGCGAAAATTACTGCGTTCGTATGTAACGGACGTAGTCGAGAGTATGTTAACCATGGTGTATCAAAGTTAAGTGCTGGCCAAGCTAATTGGGCAGCAATCAGAACCCCAATACTCATGCCAACGATGCCCCAAATCACTGTCATAATAGCGAATTGGCGTACAACTTTATAGTTATACTCAGTTTGTGATGCTACTGTTTGGCTCATTTTCTGGCTTCCGCTGCAATAAATGCGTTTAGAAATGAATTACCCACCGTTTAAAGTGGGGCCTACTATTTTCCTCAAGCGTATTACCTAAAACGTTCAAAGCCTGAATGCTTCAGAAAACAAACTCGAGAAACCCTTATTTTTTGCGGGTGAAATGATAAATTTTTTGGCCTAAAAAAGATAGGTCAATTACATAAAATTATGACATCAATCAAAGTTTGTGAGTTTGTTGTTTATTTTTTGATACAGATTGTACCTATATTAACCAAACATCACACTGGCTATTGTTATTTCAAAGCATGCTAATTAAGATTTGTTTTTATTTAGCGCGGGTTTGTTATGCATATATATAGATTTACTTTGTTTTTTATGCTGTTTTTTGTATTAACAGGCTGTGACAATGCCAACCAAAAAGATCAAAAAGCGCTGTTAAAAACAAATTGCGACCCAAATCAGCACTGTATTTACAAGACCGGTGTTAAAGTATGGTTAAGTGATAAAAACATTACCCCCGAAACCCCCTTTAGTATTTACCTTGATCTACCCGCCCACCTAAAAATAGATAACGCTAAGCTTGAAAGTATAACTATGTATATGGGTTTTATTCCGCAAAAGTTCACTAAAGAAGCAACTATTTATAAAAGTGACACTATGGTGGGGATATGCTCAGAGCAAAATATGTTGTGGCAACTTGTGCTTAATTTAAGCAACATTCAAACTGGCGAGTCAATCACCCATTTTTATAATTTTTACGTAACGTATTAAATAGGCATTATTTTTACACTTTTATTTTAAAGCATAGCAAGTAATAAAATACCCTATTAAATAACGTGCTTATAGGGCTTACTTAGTTACATAACCTGTTTTATGTTGTGTAATTGTACCTGAAAAGCGAAAACCATCTCCATAGCCTTTCATAAATCTCACTCATTTAAACAATTACGCTTGTTCCAATCAAACGTTGAAGCCTCGCTGAACAAAAATATGACCCAAAAAAGCCAAACAAATAGCTTAATCAGACTATTTAATCAGTAAATTTGCATATTTATGGTTAGTAAATTTATTACACCTTTACGGTTTTACTAATGCGCTGTGATTAATATGTTAATTTTTCTAAAAAGGGGATATTTATAGGGTGGTTACATTTAATTACAATCTGAATAACTTTGATTTCAGGTGTGTTTTTATTGGTTGGCAAGTTGATTAAGTTATTGGTTGTAATCTGTTTTTTTTAATTAACACTGAAACAACCAATAACCTTTGTACCTTTTATGGTTATTCTTTTTTGCTGTTGTATATACATTCGCCTGCCGTTAAGTTTTTGTTCAGTTAACTGAGCCTAAGTTGCCCCCCTGACTCACAATTCTTATAAAAAGTGAGCATTACCAATCAAGGTAAATTTCCAACAAGTAGGGTTTATTCATGAAAAAATCAACTCTTGGTTTAGCTGTAATCGCAGCAATCCCAATGTTCTCAAGTATGCAAGTAGTAGCGGCCGAAGATGGCGCAAACGCGATTGAAAAAATTCAAGTAACAGGTTCTCGCATTAAGCGCGCAGATATGGAAACCGCTAGCCCAGTTACTTTAATCGGTGCAGATGACATTGCTGCAACCGGCGCAGTTTCGGTTGATTCCGTATTACAAAAAATGACTGCTACGGGTGGTGCAATGACCAACCCGGGTATTAACAATGGTTCTGGTGGTAATGCTTCTATTGATTTACGTGGTTTAGGTTCACAACGTACACTAGTACTTGTAAATGGCCGTCGTATGATCAACTCAGGTACTGGTGCTGCTTCAACTGTTGATTTAAACACTATCCCAGTGTCTATGATCAAGCACATTGAAGTACTTAAAGATGGTGCATCTGCAGTATACGGTACTGATGCGGTTGCAGGTGTTGTAAACATCATCTTAAAAGATGACTTTGAAGGTTTAGACTTAAACGTTAAATCTGCAATCACTACTGAAGGTGATGCTGATGAAACGTCTTTCGATATCACTATGGGTGGTAGCTTTGGCCGTGGTAACGTTGTAATTGGTCTTCAATACACTGATCGTGGTGACGCATCTCAAGCAGACCGTAGCTTCTCTGATTGTCCATTAACTGAAGATGGTGACGGCAGTGCACCTTACTGTTCAGGTTCTTCATACACGCCAAATGGTCACGTATGGTCAGGTGACGAATCACTTCAAGGCCAAGCAGACAACGGTTGGCATGACTTTGGTTCTGATGATGCGTACAACTACTCATCAGACAGCTACCTATACACGCCTATGCGTCGTTTAAACCTTACAGGTATTGGTAGCTTCGATCTTACTGATGACACGCGTTTATACTCAGAGTTTACATACTCTAAACGTTGGTCAGAGCAACAAATGGCGCCACAGCCAGTATGGTTTGACTTCGATTACACTGAAGATATGGGCGACTCACTAACAAGCCACAATATCAACTACGGTGACGAAGTTTCTTACGGTCGTCGTATGACTGACACAGGTACGCGTGATTTCTCACAAGTTGTTGATACTGTACGTACTGTAGTAGGTGCAGCGGGTTACCTTGACAGTGGTTACGATTGGGATGTGTCTGTAATTTTTGGTCGTAACGATTCAGTTGACCGTTTAAGCAACCTTCACAATATGGGTTCTATCCAAGACGCAATCGAAGCGGGTGACTTTAACCCACTTGTACAATCTTCTTGGTCTGCTGAGAACTTAAGCGATTACGTTTACACAGAGCAAAACTCAGGTGGTAGCCAATTACTAATGTTCACTGCTTCATTAGCGGGTGAAGTAATGGAACTTCCAGCAGGTTACGTAGGGTTTGCAGCGGGCGTTGAGCGCCGTGAAGAAAAAGCATGGTACATCCCAGATTCAATCACGTCACAAGGTCTTGCAAATGACCCACGTGTTGAGCCTACAAGCGGTCGTTTTGACGTAAATGAAGCTTACTTAGAGCTTGCAATTCCTTTAGTTAGCGATGCGTTCTTAGCGCAAAACGTTGAACTAAGCACTGCAATCCGTGCTTTCGATTACAGCACATTCGGCTCTGACGAAACTTGGAAATTGGGTTTAACTTGGCGTGTAAACGACGAAGTAATGCTTCGTGGTGTTCGCTCTACAGCATTCCGTGCGCCTACAGTAGCTGAACTATACTCAGGTAATTCACCGTCTTTCGAACAAGTTAGCTTCCCAGGTGCACAAGACCAGGCAGAAGTAACAGTAGGTGGTAATGACCAATTAACGCCTGAAGAAGCTGATACGCTAACAGCAGGTATTGTGTACGAGCCAGAGTGGTTTGAAGGTTTCTCAATGACGTTAGATTACTACGACATTGAAATTGAAAACGCTATTGCTACCGTTAACAACCAATACATTGTTGATTCATGTCTAGCATCAGATGGTTCATTAGCTAACCAAGGTACTGCCTTATGTAGCTCAGCTGCGCTATCGTTTAACCAAAGCACTGGCCGTATTGCTTTTAATAACCAACTTCAAAACGTAGGTTACGAGCAAACTAAAGGTTACGATTTAAACTTAAACTACACATTTGATGCAGCGGGTCTTGCATGGAATACATCATTAGATGTTACTTACCTAGACGAGTACCTAGTAGACGTTGTTGAATCAAGCATTGATTACGCTGGTTTAATTACTTCTGGCATCGGTGGTTACGCTGATGTTAAAGCTAACTTTGAGCTAACTGTCAAAGGCGATGCTTGGAATGCAAACTACAAAGCGCGCTACATTGCAGGAATGGATAGCTACAGCTGTCAAAGCGATGTTTCATCATGTTATGCGCCTACAACGCCTTCAGTTGTATACCATGACATAAGCGGTGCTTACATCTTTAATGAGACTGTGTCTGTATCTGCTGGTGTGAATAACTTATTTGATAAGCAACCTCCTTACTACACTGGTAATAACGACTCTAACACTGACCCGTATACATACGATGTATTAGGTCGCCGTGTATTTGCTGGTGTAAACGTTAAGTTTTAATTAGCACATTAATCGTATTAAGGCTCAGTGTTTACTGGGCCTTTTTTATTGAACAAAACTAAGGAGACAAGTACACTTAAATACATTATTAGAAGGAGAACTGATTGTTAAAACAAGACGAAAATTTATCTTTTGTCATAGAACCAGAGCTAACCCCTCGCTCTGAGCAACGTATCGACTTGTACTTTTCTATTCCCAACGAAATGGGTATCAACGCGCAAACCCTCAGTGAAGAGTCTTATTTTAATAACCACTTTAAATCGCACTTAGCTTATAACGCTAAAAACATACACTTACCTTTAGTGCGTAGCCGCTTTGTTAGTAAAAACAAAGGTGAGCAGCAAGATTACCGTCAAAACCTTAATTTGTACTGCTATCAGGTTCGTTTAGCGCTCGATGCTGATATTAAAGATGCGTTAAAAATTCAAGAGGTAGAGGCTTTTTACGCCCGCGCACAAGAGCTGTTTGAACAAAGTGAAGGGCTGCTAAAAAAGCTGCGCAGGTATACCCCTGATGATGAAAAGCTGGTGCCGTTTTACACCAATGCGGATAACTATTTAAGTTGGCATGTTGAGCAGTCGTTTTTAAAACTACTAGATGAAGGCCCACGCAGTAGTGACTTTGCTAAAGAGCGCAACGACTTACTGCAATTTTGTAAAAACGAAAATACATACCGGTTTGAGCAAAATTACAATTCAGAAACCACGTTGCAAGATGGGAACCGAATCACGAATAAAATGCGTCTACTGCAGCGCCTTATAGAGCACGGCGTTATTTTGCATCGCAATACGCGTTATTTAAATAGTTACTTAAAGCGTTTAGTAAAAGGCACGGTAACAGCGGTTATTATGGCATTTGTGATGGTGGTTATACTCAATGCACGTTCAACCTTTACCGAGGTTACCGCCACGCTTATTTTAATATTAGGGGTTATTTACGGGCTACGTGAAATATTTAAAGAAGACATTACGCGGGTAATTTGGCGTGCTATTGTGCGGGGGCGACCCAAATGGCGTTTTGTATTTAAAAACAGCATCACTAAAGACCGGGTGGCAAGCCAGTTTGTTTGGCTTGAATACATGCGTTTTAAAAAAATCCCCAGCGAAGTAAAAACAATATTTTCAAAACGGCGTCAGCAAAACAAATTAGCCGCGCAGTGGCTTCATTTTGCTAGTGAAACACGTGTTTCGGCAAAAGAATTTTTACCTGGCTACGACACGCTACAGCAAAGTATGCGTTTTAATTTGGCACCTTTTGCACGGTATTTAAAACGCGGCGAGGGCAAGCTGTATCATTTAGATGGCAATAAAATATCAAAGCAAGCGGTTGAAAGACGATACCAGTTAAATTTGGTGATGGTATTAAAAGACGAGGAAAGAACCTTATATCAACGTTACAAAATCACGCTTAATCGCAGTAAAATAGTTAATATTGAACTTATTTACTCTAAAAAATAAAAAGGGATAGCACGGCTATCCCTTAGAGTTATGTAAACTAAGCTAATAAAGCGCAGTGTTATTTTGTAATACCATGCTTTGAATAAATCGTTACTTTGTCTGAAACAAGTGTGATTTCGATGTTTTTAGACTCATCACCCCAAACACAGTTAGTATGCAGTGTTTTTTCTACGCAGTTATCAGCAGAGCCTAAAATCGCTTCTACCTCGGCTCTATCCATGCCAACTTCAATTTTTTCGTAGTTTTCTAGGCTTACTTTTGAACAAGCTGCCAGGCTTAGCGTTGCTGCGATGATCAGGAATTTTTTCATTGTTATGTCCTATTGATTTAGTGTTTATACTTTCGTATTTGTACAATCATGCCCATACGAGGATGATCAAAGTAATGGATTTCACCACTAATCACACGTTTAAATTGTGAAAAGCGGGCTGATTCAATATCCCCATTAGGTAGTTTTTCGTTTACGTCAAAATCAGCGGTTATGTAAAGGTAGTGGCGTAAATGTATTTTAAATAAACCATCTAACTCCCAATAGCTTAGGGGTTGATCAGAGGTATCAAATAGCTGTGGTTTACTTTGAACGAGGCTAATAAAGTCGGGGTTTGCATAATTTGGCGTGGTGTTAACATCGCGCTTTATATGCTCCCCAGAAATTAAATGTACGCTTGGCGCACGCGATTTACTTGCCCCTTCAAAGCGCCAGCCGGTATGTAGTAGCGGGGCTAAACCTTTGCGGTCAAGCTCTCGGCGTTGAGCGTTAAATTGTAATTGCTCGGGTGCCAATAGGTAGGGCTCATCCATTGTGTCTTGCGGTGGTGCCAATGGCGTAACGGGTAACTCGTCGTAACTTTGCATAAAGTCGATACTGTTATCACACACACCCGATTGTGGGTTGGCATTAACTAAAGAATCGGTAAAGGTGCGTTTTTGAAAGCGACTATCGCCATCTATACACGCTTGCATTGCTTGCTCTGTGTATAAAGGAGTGAGTAACTCTAAGGTATTTTTAGCCTTAATGGCTTCGTGTTTTAAGCTAAAGTCTTCTTGTAAATAGGGTGCAGGGCGCTGTTTAAATATCAGCACTTCTACTTCAAACCAACGTTCAGCAATTGCGGTGCTGCTAAATAAGCAACATAACACGATAAGCGATTTTTTTAGCAACATTAATGGCTAACCTTTTTTTCGAAATCTGCAATCATTGCAGTGACCATTTTTAAGCGTTCACGAGGGTTTACCTCATTAATTGCAAAGCGCAATTTGTTTGCGCCATCCATTTTGTACACATGGGGTGCACTTTGTATCAAGCCTATGATGAAGCTAGGATTAACCTTGGTATTTTGGCTAAACTCAAAGTAGCCTCCTTTAGGGTTTGCCTCTATTTTTGTAATGCCTAAATCGCTGGCACGCATTTTTAGTTGCTGCATACTAAATAGGTTTTTAGTGGCATCAGGTAATAAACCAAATCGGTCTATTAGCTCTACTTGTAATTCGTCCATATCGGCAAGGTTAGCACAACTTGCTATACGCTTGTACATACCTAAACGGGCATTAACATCATGTATGTAATCATCAGGTAATAAAGCAGGGAGTTTTAAATCAACGTCTGTTTGTTGCTGCAGCAGGTTTTCAAGCGTTGGCTCTTTACCATTTTTAAGGGCATTAACCGCTTGCTCTAGCATTTCCATATACAAACTAAAGCCAATGGTTTGCATTTGCCCTGATTGATCATCGCCTAATAGCTCACCCGCACCCCGTATTTCTAAATCATGGGTCGCAAGGGCAAAACCTGCGCCTAAATCTTCCAACGACTCAATTGCTTGTAAGCGTTTGGTGGCATCTTTAGAAAGTGCTTTAGCATCGCCGGTTAATAAATAAGCATACGCTTGGTGGTGGCTTCGCCCAACACGCCCGCGTAATTGGTGTAATTGCGCAAGGCCAAGTTTATCGGCTCTGTCCATAATAATAGTATTAGCAGTAGGCACATCAATACCGGTTTCGATAATGGTGGTACATACCAGTACATTGTATTTTTGATGGTAAAAGTCAGTCATTATTTGCTCAAGCTCTTGCTCGCGCATTTGCCCGTGCGCAGAGGTAACACTGGCCTCTGGCACCCATTCGCTAATTTCTTGCGATACGCGCTCAATGGTTTCTACATTGTTATGTAAAAAGTACACTTGGCCGCCGCGTTTAATTTCACGCAGTATGGCTTCGCGTATTAAGTCGCTGTCGCGTTGGCGTACAAAGGTTTTAACCGCTAAACGCTTAGCAGGTGGGGTGGCAATAATAGATAAATCACGCATGCCGCTCATCGCCATATTCAAAGTACGCGGAATAGGCGTTGCAGTCAGTGTTAAAATATCTACATCAGCGCGCAATGATTTTATTTTTTCTTTTTGGCGCACGCCAAAGCGATGTTCTTCATCAACAATCAGTAAACCTAAGTCGTTAAACTTAATATCTTGCTGTATGAGTTTATGGGTACCAATTACGATATCGAGCTTACCGTCAGCCATTTTTTCTAGGGTATCTTTTTGCTCTTTAGTTGAGTTAAAGCGCGAAAGTACACCCACCTCGATAGGAAAATCGGCAAAGCGGTCTTTAAAGTTCTCATAGTGTTGCTGAGCAAGCAGGGTTGTGGGTACTAACACGGCTACTTGTTTATTATCGTTAACCGCTACAAATGCGGCGCGCATAGCCACTTCTGTTTTACCAAAGCCTACATCACCACATACTAAACGGTCCATAGCGAGCTTAGATTGCATATCGCCAAGCACGGCTTCGATTGCGTTACGTTGATCGTCCGTTTCTTCAAACGGGAAGCTGTCGCTAAATTGGCGGTAGCTTTGGCTATCAAGTGCAAATTTATTACCAGGCTTTGCTTGGCGCTGTGCGTAAATATCTAATAGCTCTGCGGCTACGTCACGTACTTTTTCAGCAGCGCGTTTTTTAGCTTTTTCCCACGCATCTGAGCCCAGTTTATGCAGTGGGGCGCTTGCTTCTTCACCGCCAGAATAACGGCTAAGCATGTGCAATGCCGATACCGGCACATATAGCTTTGCCTCACCAGCATAGGTGATGGTAACAAACTCAGTGATTACACCGGCGGCGTCAATTGTTTGCAGGCCTTGATAGCGGCCCACGCCGTGATCGAGGTGAACAATTGGCTGGCCTTCTTTAAGCTCGGCTAAGTTACGTATGAGCGCATCTTGGCTTGCTTCGTATTTATGTTTACGGCGCCTGCGCTGCGATACTTTAATACCAAGCAGTTCTTGTTCAGTAATTATCGACAGACTCGGCTTACTGCCAAGTACTACACTTTGTTCAAGCGGGCTTACAATTAGCCCTACATCACTTTGGCTTTGGGTAAACTGAGTTAAATTTTCAAACTCTTTAAATTTTAAGCCACTTGGTTTGAGCACACTTAATAATGATTCGCGTCGGCCATCAGATTCAACACTGAGTAATATGCGGCTTTTTTTCTTTTTTTGCGCTGCAACATATTCTATAAATGCGCCATAGGGTTCGTGTTGTTTGTGATCGATTCTTACCGCTGGCAGCTCGCTTACATTTAAGTTTTTGTTGCCCGCTTTAGTAGGCAACTTAGCTTGCGATAAGCGTATTCGCGCAAACTCACCTAAATTAGAAAACAACTCATTAATAGGCTGATATAACTCGCTGGGCGCAAGCAGTGGACGTAGGGGATCGACTTTACGGTTTTCATAGCGCACGTTTACATCGTGCCAAAAGGTCTCTGCGGCGTGTTCTAAATCACCAAGTTGCATAACCGTGGTGGTGTTTGGCAAGTAATCAAAAATGGTTGCAAGCTTTTCAAAAAACAACGGCATGTAGTATTCAATGCCGGCAGGCCACGTACCTTTGCTTACTTGCATATAAACAGAGTCTTGCTCTGAGCTGGCACCAAATTTATCGCGATAATTTATTCTAAAACGCTCAACATCTGACTCGTTGGTTGGAAATTCATGCGCAGGCAATAACTCAATTTTATCTACCTTTTCATCTGAGCGCTGAGTTTCCACATCAAATAAACGAATTGAGTCTATTTCATCATCAAAAAAGTCGAGTCTAAAAGGATGGACACTGCCCATCGGGTACAAATCAACAATGGAGCCACGTATTGCGTATTCACCGTGTTCCATTACCTGCTGTACATTTAAATACCCTGCTTGTTCTAAATTACTGCGCAGGTGATGGGTGTCGAGCTTATCGCCTACTTTAAAATTAAGGGTCGAGCCATAAATAAACGACGCGGGCGCAGTGCGTAACATTAAGGTAGACACAGGCACTATCAGTACGCTTTGCTGCTCGTTTTTTAATGTGTTTAACGTGGCTAAGCGTGCTGAAATAATATCTTGGTGCGGAGAAAAGTGGTCATAAGGTAAGGTTTCCCAATCAGGAAATACCATTACTGGGTTGTCTGGCAATAGGTATTCGAGCTCTGTTTCAAGTCGCAATGCGCTTGGCGTATCTGGTGTAACTATAAGCACTAAACCGCTTTGCTGTTTTACACCTTCTGCAATGGCTATACTTAATGCACTACCAGTTAGCTGCCCCCATTGAATTTTATCTTTTTGAGATTTTACCCACGGCAAGGCTGCCCATTGCTCAAACGCCATTTAGTGCTCCATTTTTTAGCTGGCGCTTGCTCACAAACGCCATGCAGTTATTTAGTCTCGGTAAATTTTTGTTAAGTCTTGATAGTGATCAATTCTGCGGTCGCGTAAATACGGCCATATACGTCTTACGTTTTCCGAGGCTTTTTGATCAAGTTCTACTACTAAAATTTGCTCATCAGTATTGTTTGCCTCTGAGAGCATTTCGCCTTGAGGGCCTGCAATAAACGAGTTACCCCAAAATTGTATACCTTCGCTTTGTCCGCTAGGGTCGTTTTCATGGCCTACACGGTTACAGCTGATAACAGGTACGCCGTTGGCAACCGCATGCGCACGCTGGCTTATAACCCACGCGTCTTTTTGGCGCGTTTGTTCATCGCTTTCATCACGGGGATCCCAGCCAATTGCGGTTGGGTAAATTAATACCTCCGCGCCAGCCATAGCCATTAAACGCGCCGCCTCAGGGAACCATTGATCCCAGCACACTAATACGCCTAATTTACCTACTGAGGTTTGAATTGGCTCAAAGCCTAGATCGCCTGGGGTAAAGTAAAATTTTTCGTAAAAGCCAGGATCATCAGGAATGTGCATTTTACGGTATTTACCCGCAATGCTGCCGTCTTTTTCAAGTACCACAGCGGTATTGTGATACAGCCCAGTGGCGCGCTTTTCAAACAGTGAAGCCACAATAACAATACCAAGCTCCTTGGCAAGCTCACCCAATGTATTTGAGCTTGGGCCCGGAATTGTTTCGGCTAGGTCAAATACATCCACATCTTCTGTTTGGCAAAAGTACAGACTACGATGTAGCTCTTGTAAAACCACAAGCTGTGCGCCTTGCTTAGCAGCATCACGAATGCCAGCAATCGACTTAGCGATATTTTGCTCGGCATTATCACTGTTAGTTTGTTGCACTAGGGCAACGGTTAATTTTGCAGGGCTTGTCATTGTGCTGCTCCAGCTAAAAATCCACGAGGTAATTGCATGGTAATGCAATGTAAGCTACCAAATTGTTCAATAATAGGTAGGCAATTAACGCCAATAATAGTGTGCGTTGGGTACGCTTTTTGAACTTGCGCGAGTGCCAGTGCGTCATAGTCATCGTTATACGTAGGAACTAAAACCGTATTATTGATAATCAAGTAATTTGCGTATGTTGCCGGTAATCGGGTGTTGTCATCATCAAACACCGGTTTTGGCCACGGCAAATCAATTAATGTATATGGGGTATTATTTTGTGTTTTAAAGCTTAGTAGCTGTTTTTCCATCGCATCTAAAGCATTAAAGTGCTCATCTTCTTTCGCATCGCACTTAACATACACAAGGGTATTATTTGGCGCAAAGCGTACCAGTGTGTCAATGTGGCTGTCGGTATCATCACCGGCTAGATAGCCATGATCTACCCATAAAAAGTCAGTTGCGCCTAAATGCGTTTTTAAAATTGACTCAATATCGTCTGATGATAAATCTGGGTTGCGGTTTTTGTTCAGTAAACATTCGCTGGTTGTAAGCAGTACACCGTGTTCGTTAATTTCAATACCGCCGCCTTCAAGTACTACATCAAGGGCTTGGTATTGATTGGCTTTATTGCCCAGCTTGTTAACCAGTACGGCGTTAATTTTATTATCGAGGGCACTTTCGAACTTATTACCCCAGCCATTAAAGATAAAGTCGTAAATTTTAAGTTGGCGAGGGTCGTTTATATTTGCGCAGGTAATAGGGCCGTGATCACGCGCCCACGTATCGTTTGTTGGTGTAACAACAAAGTGCACTTGGCCTAAGTCTATATTCGCTTTTTTTAGCAAGGCAGTAATGTGGCTTTTAAGTGCCGCGTTATGGGCAACTATAACAAGCTGCTGCACGGCTGTGATATGCGTTGCAAGCTCAACATATACAGGCTCCACGCGTTCAAGCGTATCAGCCCAGTCGGTCTGTGCATGGGGCCAGGTAAGCATAATGGCGTCTTGCTCAGCCCATTCAGGTAAAAGTCTAAAGTTCATGAAGTTTTTATACAAATTACGGTGGCGCTAGTTTAGCATTTTACATGCATATGTCAGCTATTTATCGCTGCTTGAATCATCGTCAATTTGCTCGAGTTCTTGGCGCTTTTTTAGCTGGCGTGTTTGTGCATGTAAGCTGGCTCTTACAACTAACTCTTGGTCTGTGGTTCTTATTGCAGTAAACAGTAATGTGTATTGGTAGTGTTCGCTGTCTTGTTTTTCAACGGCCACCACTTCTGTATAGCAGTAAACGGCTGAGGCTTCGTGGTGCAAAAATAGCTTTGTTCTAAAAGCTTGGCCTATTGCGTATACATCAGTAGAGGTAAAACGAATGCCGCCTCCGCCGTAGCTATCACACTGAATAGCATTATCTTGGGCTTGCTCTGAAGCTAAAATGTGACTCATTATTAAATCAATTTTACGCGACTGAGCCTGTAAAAAAGACGCCAGGTCTTGTGCTAAATCGCCTAAGTTTCTTAGAGGTCTTAATGAGGCCTGTTCAAGCTCACTAACTTCGTTAGCTAGCTTAAATAGAGGAGGTATGTCGTCTTCAAGTGCGAGTTGAGATTGCGGGACTGCCTGGTTTTCTACAGCAAATAAGTTTACCCGAATGCTTTCATTTATTTGAAAGTACTCTTCAAATTCGCTTAATCTTTGACTGTTCATAATTATCTCCACTGCGTATTCATTAAATAGTAGCGTTGTGGGGAGTAAATTGCTAGCAGATAAAAACGTTAAATACTTTGTTTATACGTGGTTTTTAGTAATAAAAAAGCGGCCAATGTCATCCTAACATCAGCCGCTTGGGTATTGATTAATTAGCGCTGGGAGTGCTTATTTAAGTAGAGCGGCTAATTCATGTAAATCTTTCACAACATGGTCTGGTTTTTTAGCCAGTGGGTAAAGTGTTTTACCTGGGCGGACGATAAAGGTTGTTTGTAAGCCGGCTTCTTTCGCACCTGCTACATCCCAACCGTGCGCTGCTACCATCATTGCCTCATTTGCTTTTACATTTAATTTAGTCAACACCCACTCATAGGCACGTAAGTCTGGTTTATAAATTTTAATATCTTCAATGCTGTAGCGCTCATCAAAGAACGACATTAATCCAGCGCTCTCAAACTGGGCTTTAACACCTTTGTTTGATGAATTTGTCAGACTTACTAACTTATAGCCCTGAGCTTTGAGTTTTGCCAGTCCTTCTTTCACATCTTTGTGAGGCGGTAGGGTTAAAAGCGGAGTAACAATGGCTGTTTTAGCTTGTTCATTTGTAATGGCTATATTGTTATTTTTAGCAACCATGCGCAGCGACGCAACGCCAATTTGCCCAAAGTCGTGATAACTGCCACTTACTGTATCAACCAGTGAGTGATGCAACATGGTAGAAAACCAAAGCGGTAATAAATCTTCACGCCCGCCAAGCGCTTTACCAATAGAGGTGCGCATTGAGGTTAAATCAAGGAGTGTTTCATTTACATCAAAAATAAGCACTTTAGGCTTTACTTGCGATTGTGGCTCCTCAGCTATAGCGCTACCAGAGGCTAAGCTAGTACCAACGAGTAACGATAGAGTAAGGGTTTTTAACGATTTTAAAATAGACATTAGTATTGCTCCGATTCAAGGGCGGCCATCACATCAATAGGCTCTGCACGTAGGGTATAGTCTTCGTTTAAAAAGGCATAAGTGATTATGCCTCTTTTGTTAATTACGTATGTGGCGGGCAAGGGTAACTTATAGCTTTTGTCGCCGTAGTATTTTTCAAAATCAATGCCAAATTGGCTATAGAGTGCTTGAATGCGCTCATCTAATGTAAACAGCAAACCAAATTGCTCAGCTACCTTATTATTAATATCTGAAAGTACGTTAAATTCGAGGTCATTTTTTTGCGCGGTAGTTAACGTTTCATCTGGCAATTGAGGAGATATAGCAATTAACTGCGCACTGTGCGTTTTAAATTGGGGTAGGTAATCATTAAGTGCTTTGAGTTCTAAATTACAATATGGGCACCAGTTACCACGGTAAAAGCTAATTATTACCGGGCCTTTATTTAATAAATCAGCTAATTCAACATGCTCGTCGTTGTGATTTTGTAAGCTAAAGTTACTTACTTTAGCGCCTACTTGCAGTGCCTTATTTTTTATATGTTGAGCAATGAGCTCATTCGTTGTTTGCTCCATTAGAGCTAATACATCGCTAGGTAGCTTCGCTTCTTTTTGAACGTTATATGCATCAATCTGTTTTTTCAAACTCATGGTTAAATCTCGAAAATAGCTTTAGGAAGATTATGAATGTTCTATTAATTTAAATATATATTGCAAAACTGAAAGCTTCATTTGAAAATATTAAACATTAAAAACTGCTTAGCCTACGTATGTATAATTTAACTGACCTAGAAACATTTATTGCTGTGGTAGAAAATAAAGGGGTGCTGGCAGCAGCACGTGAGCAACGCTTGTCACCAGCAACTGTGAGCCACAGATTAAGCAAGTTAGAGCGCGAGCTCTCAACCGTATTAGTGTTCAGAGACAGTCGCCGGGTAAGGTTATCACCTGCGGGTGAGCTATTTTATCATCGCGTAGGCGCTATTATAGAAGCCCTACATGATGCAGAGCATAGCATTGGCGCACGAAGCTCGTCGGTGAGTGGGTTATTGCGTGTGACTATGCCACCGTGGGTTTTTTCAAAGTATGTTATGCCTAAATTGACCGAGTTTGAAACACAATACCCAGCACTTAAGCTCGATTTTTTAATTACAGATCATTTTGTCAACGTGGTTGATGATGCGCAAGACGTGGCAATTAGAGTAGGGCAGTTAACCGACTCTGGCCTGCTTTCACGTAAGATTGTCAATAACTCGCGTATTTTGTGTGCCGCGCCAAGTTATATAAAAAAGCATGGTATGCCCCATACATTAAGCGAATTAGCTGAGCACTATTGGGTGTGCTTACCCTGGCAAAGGCAGTTAAAACTGTATGATAAAAACAATAAAATACACACCTTTAATGCCAAAACACGCTTTACTATTTCTAATTCCGATAATATGACGCAGGCAGCGCTTGCGGGACATGGCATAGCCATTAAATCCAAAATAGCCATTAATGATGAGCTACGTGCCGGAAATTTAGTAGAGGTTATGCCCAATGCAATGGCACAATGTGACGCTCCAGTGTGGTTTTTACGCCCTCAAAATAGCTTAACCACCCGTAAAACAGAGGTGTTTTACGAGTTCATGAAGTCTTTATTTGCCAGCTATGAATAAGCGAGAATATCCTCGCTTAATAATAAACAAAGTTATAAAGCCAAAGAACTCAGCAAAAATAGCAATTATTATGGCGCTTGCAAGCGCTGCTATTATAGAGTCTTTTTTTAACACTATTTGCCCTTCAAAGCGTTGCCATACTTGCTTTTTAATGCTGCTAAAACCACTGGTTAAGGTATATAAATAGGGTGATTGGTTAAAGTTATTAACTGCCGCCTGTAGGGATTGTTGTCGATCATTGAGGGTTTTGATATGAATAGCCCCTTTACCGACTACATCGTCTCCAATATTTTCATAGTGGGCAATTAGCTTGTTTAAATCGTTATTAAAGTAGTTTTGAGCATCTTTTCTAAACGGCGCTAATGCGTTATTAGCCTCAACAAAATGCGCCTGTAAAGCATGGCCGTAATCACTCACAAAGGCAGGTATTTGTACCCCTAATAGTAAACCTGCCGCAAAAAAACTGAGCCTTATGTAATCTAATAATTTACTCATTTGATCTCCTGTTTACTCAAATCCTACCTAAACAACGGCAAATTAACATTTACGCTTGTTTTTATGCTAAAAACTCGTAATCTATCGGTAATAAAAACAACAATAGGCCTATGTTAAGGATGACTACCAAAGTAAATATGACATCAACGTTTGTTGATATCACTAAGCAATTAAAACGCTTTGTGTCGCGTATTGTACAGCCCGATGACGTAGATGACATTGTGCAAGAAACTTTTATTAAAAGCTACGAAGCTGATTTAAAACAAGATATTCAGTTTAGACGCAGCTACATGCTCAAAACTGCAAAGCACTTAGCACTTAATCATATAGCCAAATGGGACAATAAATTTAGTGACTCGTTAGAGCACGATGCAGAATTACCTCCGCTGCTAAAATCCTCACAACTTGAGGATGAATACACCTCAAAAGAGCGTTTTTTACTTTTTTGTAGAGCAACGGATCAATTAAATTCTTCTATCCGTAAATGTTTTATATTTAAAAAAGTGTACGGTATGAGCCAAAAAGAAATTGCCCAGCACATGCAACTAAGTGAAAGCACCGTAGAAAAACACATAGCCAAAGGGTTATTACAAACCATGTTATACATGAAAGAACATGAACAAACTTATAACCAATCTGTGGCAAGTAATTCAGCTCGTAATTCGGCGTTGCCAATTGAGAGGGTGGCTAAATGAGCAACGTTCACCAATTTACCTCAAAAGATTTAATTTTAGAAAAAGCATGTGAATGGATAAGCGCCATTGACAGAGGCTTAAATAAAAATGAAAAAGAGCAGTTTAAGCTGTGGATGATGCAAAGCACCGCCCATCAAGATGCTGTATACGAACTGGCCCAGCTGTGGGATGAACTGGCCGTATTAAACGAACTGAGTAGTTTGTTTCCACATAGAAATACAAAACCGCAGAAAAAGAAGTGGGCGTTTTCTAGTGCCATTGCCGCAAGCTTATTTGCGGCATTAATGGTGTGCAGTTATTTATTAATTAGTCTTGAAAACGGCTACAACGCAGAGCAGGCCAAAATAAATTACACCAAAATTTATACAACCAAAGTAGGTGAACAAGCCACGTACGTTTTACCTGATGGCACAATTGTGCAATTAAACACCAATAGTTTACTCGAGGTAGCTTATAGCAAAGGGCGACGTCAGCTATTACTGAGTAAGGGAGAAGGGCGTTTTAATGTAGCAAAAGATCCAGCTCGACCCTTTAGTGTGATGGCTGGCGATAAAAGCTTTACGGCACTGGGTACTGTATTTAATGTACAGCGAAATACCTCGTCTGATTTAGAGCTTGTTGTAACCGAAGGCAAAGTGATGATCACAGACCCTAGTGTTGCAGTTAGTGCCGATGATTTTAAAGACTACCAACTGGCTGATAATAACGCTAAAAAAGTCCGAAATATCAATGCTAATATTGTTATCTCAGGCGAAAAAGCAATTATTGAACAAAGCATTACCAAGCCTATTACCCAACTTTCTGTGGACGACGTACAACGTGATTTAGCGTGGCAGAACGGTATGTTAATTTTTAATGGTGAGCATTTAAGCGATGCCTTAAATGAAGTGAGCCGTTACACCTCTACACGATTTGAGCTGTCGAGCGCTGAGCTTGCCAACATAAAAGTAGCGGGTGTATTTAAAGCCGGAGATGTTGAGGGATTACTTGAGAGTTTGCAGACTAATTTTGCAATAGAGCATGAGCATTTAGGTGAGCATATGGTGAGCCTAACACAGCAAACTAAATCATAAGAAATGTTATGCATATCAAACAAATGTTAGGTGAAGTTGCATTTTTAAATGTTATTGGTAAAAAAAAGTTTAAAAAAAAGATAAAAAACTATAGAGGAATTTTGTTTGTCAGCTGTTTATATAAATTGCGCAGTAACCAAACGCATCTACTTAGTGGTTTAAGTGTACTTGCTCCGGCTATTTTTAGCATGAGTGTGCAAGGGGCAACACAAACTACCCAGAAAATGGTGCAATTTGATATACAAGCGCAGCGAGCAGACAAAGCCTTAATAGAATTTGCTAAACAAACAGAGCAAACCGTGGTGTTTTCTTATGAGTTGGCAAAAAAATACCAAGCAAATTCGGTTTATGGTTTTTATACCCAACTAGATGCACTGCAAGCATTATTAGTAGGGACTGAGCTCGATGCGGTTGTCGATCAAAATGGTTTACTGAGTATAAAACTCAAACAAATCAATAGGAAAGATAACAACATGATGAAGCTTTCAGGGGTTAGTGCAGCTGTATTACCAGCATTGCTTGCAGCAAATTCACACGGTGTGAATGCAGCCGAGGACGTTGCACAAGAGAATATAGAAAAAATTGCTATTGTAGGTAGCCGTGTCGCAGGGCGCTCAGTAGAAGATTTACCCGTACCCGTTGATATTTTAAGTGCTGAAGCACTTGAAAACACAGGCCAAACCGAAGTTGGCCGTATGTTGCAATCTATTGCACCTTCATTTAACTTTTCAAGCTCGTCAATTAGTGACGGCACAGATGCCTTACGACCTGCAACACTGCGTGGCTTAGGGCCTGACCAAACATTAGTGCTGATTAATGGTAAGCGTCGTCATCAGGCAAGTATTATTCATATCAATACCTCAGTAGGACGTGGTACCGCAGGTACCGATATGAATGCTATTCCGGCCTCTGCTATTAAACGCATAGAAGTATTACGAGATGGCGCCGCAGCGCAATACGGCTCAGATGCAATTGCCGGTGTAATTAATATTGTACTCAAAGATGGCAGTGAAGGCGGTAAAGCGGCCGTTAATTACGGCGAATATTCAGAAGGCGACGGCGAAACAGTAAACGTTGATTTTAATAAAGGGTTTGCCCTAGGTGATAGCGGCTACTTAAATGCAACGCTTAATTACCGCGACCGCGCGCCTACTAACCGCGCTGGCTTACATGGCTCATGTCAGTTTTATGGCTGTACAGAGCTGAGTGATGGTACTTTATTGGCTGGCGATCCGCGTGAACTGACCGCCGATAGAGATACCTTCCGTATTGGCGATGCCGACTCACAACAATTTGGCTTAACGGTTAATACAGGGTATGAGTTAGGTGATGGCGAGTTGTATGGTTTTATTACGTATTCAACGCGCGATAACGAATCAGCGGCGTTTTTCCGCCACAATGCAAATGCAGGCGGTAACCCGGTATTACAAGATAACGATGCCACCATCCCGTTAGGCTTTTTACCTAAAATAAATACCACCATTGACGATATTTCTTATAACTTTGGTTACAAAACCGATTTTGATAACGACGCAAGCTTAGATGTATCGTACACCTACGGTGAAAACAGCATTGATTACACAACCAGTGACACAATTAATGCATCGTACGCTAACTTTTTACGTTACGAGCAAGGTTTAAGTGCCGCTGATATACGCAATACTATTCCGCGAGAAGCTTATGCTTATGGTATGGAGCTATCACTGCAAACCATTAATATAGATTTTACACAAAACTTTGATGACTATTCACTGGCAATGGGTGCAGAAATTCGTACTGATGAATACCGCATTTTAGAGGGCAACGAATATGCGTACCGTGATTACGACACCCTTGATGGGGTAAGTATTTATAGTGGTTTAAGTGGCGGAGTGGGCTCAGAAGATGCCTCTGGTGGCACGCAAGGTTTTGGTGGTTCTTCACCGGCGTCATCGGTTGATGAGTCGCGCGATGTAATTTCGTTTTACCTTGATGCAGAAACTTACCTAATTGAAGATGTTATTTTATCAGGCGCACTGCGTTACGATAATTACAAAGGCTTTGGCGATACGGTAAACTTTAAGCTTGCGGGTAACTGGGCAATTACTGATGATGTGTCATTGCGTGGTGCATTAAGTTCAGGCTTTAGAGCACCGTCAATGCAGCAATTGTACTTTAACAACATTAGTACACAGTTCGTTGTAGCGGAAGACGGCTCATTAGTTGCTGAGGAAGTAGGTACATTCAGAAACGACTCAACCCTTGCGCAAAGTTTAGGTATTCCAAAGCTTAAAGAAGAAAAATCGCAAAACCGCAGTTTAGGTATTGTCTACAATGTAACAGACAACATTAATGTTACTGTAGATTACTACTCAATTGATATTGACGACCGCATAGTAATTAGTAACCGTTTAGGCAAAGGGCTTTCTTCAAGCCTAGATGCGGCATTAATCAGCTCAGGCGCAGGTGCAGGGCAGTTTTTCTTAAATGGTGCCGATACCGAAACTTCGGGTATTGATTTTGTAGCGACTTGGAATACTGAGGGCTTAGGCGGCACGCTTGATTTTACTTTAGCGGCTAACTTTACAGAAACTGAGGTTGTATCGTTATTTACGCCATCGGGTTCAGGGCTAGAAACCGTACCTGTGGAAGATGTATTCTCTGATCAAGAAATTTCAATTATTGAAGAGTGGCAACCAGAAGATCGCATTAATTTAAGTGCGCTTTATCAGCGTGGTGACTGGACTGTAAACCTTTCACTTAACCGCTTTGGTGAATACACAGTAGAAGATGGCGGCCGCCAAACTTACGGAGCAGAAATTTTAACTGACGTTAAAGTTAACTATTTTGTGACCGAAGATTTATCTGTCAATATTGGTGCAAACAACTTATTTGACGTATACCCAGATAAAAACACCATTGGTAACTCACGTTCGGGCACAATTGTAGACGCTAACGGTAATACAATTGTAAGCAGCGATGGTGTATTTGAATACTCTCGCCGCTCTGCACCATTTGGTTTTAACGGTGCATACTACTACGTAGGTGCAGAATACCGCTTTTAATAAATAACACTCCCTTATGTTATTTAAGTTCAAAGGGCCGTAAGGCCCTTTTTTTGGTCTACCATCAATGTATATAACTACGTTATTCAGATATTAAGCTAATAGTGTAATCTTCATACTCTTTAATATTATCCATTACTCTCATTAATGTATTATGTTTACTGTTTTCGTGAGCCTTAATAAGTACAGCGCTTACTTTGTATTTAGCAGCAAACATAGCAAGATTGTTGGTAATTTGTTCTAAATCGATTAACCTGCCAGAAAAATACACCGCATTATGTTCATCAATACTAAAAGTGGCACTTTTAGTTTGTTTATTGATGGTGGGTTTATCAAGTGGTCGTTGTATTTCAATGGCTATAGGTTTAATAAATGATGTAGTTACAATAAAAAATATCAATAAAATGAATACGATATCTAACATTGGTGTCATATCTACATCTGCATTATTTTGAGATGTTTTATTTTTCATATTGGACCTTATGTTAATTAAATGCTGCGGCGCCACAGCAAGGAATTAGGTACCTATTACTAAAACTAGCACAGTAAATATAGTGTGTGGTTAAATAAACATTCTATTAAAGTTAATTATTTGTATTGCTAATGTGTTTTTTAGGGGGGAATGGGCTAATAGTTGCTTCAACATGATCAGAATAAGTAGAAGCCGAGTAAGGGGTCGAGTTTTGCTCACTACATGACTTATATTTGAATCGGCAATAAAAAACCCAGCTAAAAAGCTGGGTTGTAGTTTAAGCTGTTACTTTTAATGCTTTTGCATGCGACTCATTTCTGTATGGCAACTTTGCATGGTTAATAACGTTTTAGCTAATGCAGCTTCACAATCAGCGGGCTGTGGTTTGTCCATAGCTGCTTTAATTTCTTCAAGAGTTTTATCTTCTACTTCTTCAAGCTCTTTAACGTATGTTTTATCGTTATCAGAGCTGAAAGTAGTGAGCAGGGCGGTGTATGCTCTGCGCGCTTCTACAGCAAAAGAAGAGCCGTCTTCACGCTCGCCTTTTTCGTTAACTGCATAAGGTTGTAAGCGCTCAACACTTACTTTTCGTGCGTCAATCATGCGTTGAAATAATGCGCCAATGGCTGGGTCTTCAACTTTCTCTTGCGCTTTTTGATAAAAATCAATGCCACTGTTCATTACTTGGATGATGTCAGTAATATGAGTTGCTTCGGTTCCTTGATGGGTATTCATAATGACCTCTCTTTACATGAATTTAAATGTCATAGTAAATAGAGCAAAGGGCATTCCAAGTTTTGATTTGTTCTTAAGTGTTTGAAATTTAAGTGTATTATATATTATTAATAGCAGGCGAGGTTATTTAAATTAATATAACCTCGCAAATTTTACATGGCTTTTGTAATAAGGTTATTTAAGTTCATCTGCCACTTCGGCTACTTTTTGGCGCAACCAAATATGACTTGCGTCGCGATGTAGTAAAGGGCTCCAAATCATATCAAGCTCAAAAGGCGGTATAGGAAATGGCGGCTCTAAAATTTTAAGGCCTGCATCATCTAAGTAAATATTGGCAGCTTTTGAAGGTAAGGTTGCTACTAAGTTTTGCTCTTTGGCTAAATGAATGGCTACGTGGTAATTACGGGTAAACGTGGCAATATTTCGGTGTTTACCAAAATGAGCAAGTGCTTCATCAACCCAACCTAGCTTTTGTACATCTTTAGGGTCCATTCCTACACCTACCCCAAAGCCGGTTTTACTTACCCAGATATGACGCGCTTTTAAATAGCTATCTAGGCTGAAATTTTCGATAATTGGGTTGTCGGCTTTTACTAAGCAGCAAAAGCTGTCTTTCCAAATACGTTTATGATGAAAAGATTGCGGTAAGTTTTCAAAGCGGTTAATGGCCATATCCACTTTACCATTTTCAACATCATGAAATGTTACATCACTCGGTGTGAGAATATCTAAGGTTGTATCGGGTGCTTCTTCATGAAGTTTACTTAAAAGCTTTGGCGCTAAGGTGCTGGCCGCGTAGTCACTGGCCATTATTCTAAATACACGTTTACTTTGGCTGGCTTCAAATTCACGATTCGGTGCAAGGGTTTCCTCTAGAGTCATTAATATACCACGAATAACAGGTTGCAGCTCTATAGCGCGCTCTGTAGGGACCATACCTTCACTGGTGCGCACCAAAATAGGATCGTTAAACAAATTGCGTAAGCGCTTAAGGCCGTTACTCATGGCCGGTTGAGTAATACTTAACTGGTTAGCGGCGCGGGTTACATTGCACTCGCGCAATAGAGTATCAAGGTAAACCAGCAAATTTAAATCTATTTTACTTATGTTCATTGTGTGTCCTTTAACGCTTACCAGTGATGAATAAAGCGTTGTGCTGTCGGGTATGGGTATATGTGACTAACATAGCCCTTTTTGATATTTTGTTGAGCTTGCTTCCAAAAGCCAACATCAACAAGCTCAGGGTGTGTACTGAGCAAAAACTGTTTGTACTTTGGGTTTGGCATTACAAAGGTACAAAGTTGCTCAGGAAAAACATCCTGTGGCGCAACTGAGTAGCTTTGTTCATCGGTTAAGTAATCATCATAGCTTTTGGCCTTAGGTAAGGCTCTAAAGTTCATATCAGTTAAGTACTGAACCTCATCATAATCGTAAAAAATAATTCGGCTGTGTTTGCTTACGCCAAAATTTTTAAGCAGCATATCGCCTGGGAATATATTTACCGCAATCATTTCTTTAAGTGCTTGGCCGTATTCTTCTATTGCATCGGCAGCACTTTCTTCGCTGGCATTTTCTAAAAATAAATTGAGCGGTGTCATACGCCTTTCAATGTATAAGTGCTTTATAATAAGCCACGGCCCTTCAATAATCATAGATGAGCCAATGGTTTTATGCAGCTGCGCTAGTAATTTACTATCAAAGCGAGCCAAAGGAAATACGACGTTAGAGTACTCTATGGTGTCAGCCATGCGGCCAACCCGATCGTGACTTTTTACCAATTGATAGCGTTTAAGTACGGTATCGCGGCCAAACGGTTTGCTTTCACCAAACTTGTCTTTAATAACTTTAAAGACGTAACCAAATGAGGGCAGCGTAAATACCATCATCACCATGCCCGGGGTGCCTGGCGCTATTATAAAGTTATCGTTTGAGTGAGATAAGTGATGTAAAAACTCACGGTAAAACTCAGTCTTGCCTTGTTTATGAAACCCGATGGCATTGTAGAGCTCAGCGAGCGTTTTATTAGGCATAAGTTGATTTAAAAATCGCACCATAGCCGAAGGCGCATGGGTTTCTACCATAAAATAGGCACGTGCAAAGCCAAAAATAACCCGCATTTGCGATGATTTGGTTAACAGTGCATCGAGATATAAGCCTTTATCTTCATGATGAAGTACCGCAATAATAAAAGGCTGTACACCACTTTGAGAGACCACTCTGCCCACAATATAGGCTGCTTTATTACGATAAAAAGGTGCGTGCAAAATATCAAAACGCATTTGCCAAGGTTGGTGGTGTGTGTCGGGCGCTTGTTTATAAAATGCTTTTACGAGCAAACGTATATCACGCTCTAAATTTACAAATGGGGCTTTAAAATCAAAATGGTCAATAATGCGCTTTATAGTGGGTTTTAAACCATCAACCACAGGAAAGTAGCTTCGGTATTCTGCCTCAACAGGAATAGCAGGCGCATCTTTCAATGTGGCTTGTACAAATATAAAGTCGTTATGAAAATAGCGCCTGTGGTACAAACGGCAAAATACTGAATTATAAAACGTTTCGGCAAGTTCAGCTTGAGGGTGGAAGCATAAAAAACGTTGGTACAGTTTTTTTACTTCTAGCCAAAGCTGTTCATCTAAGTGCTCAGTTAAGTGTGCCTGTTTTAATGCTTTTGTTGTTTCGTTTACTCTTTCATCGTAATAACTAATGCGCAGTTTACTTATGTCATTAATATGCTGCCAATCACGTTTAGCGAAGGCGAGCGGAGCTTGAGCGGTAGTTTTTTGAAACAGCAGATAATGCTTTTTAAAGCCCGTTAAAATTAATTCTGCTATGTGGCGTGGCTGCATAAACACTCCTTAAAAAAGTGCATATAACGTTTTTAGTGTTAGTGGTGCTGATACGTTATACACGTTAGAGCTTTAACTCTATAGTTGTTAAGGGTATGTTATTTTAAGTTTAAAACCAAGATAAATATTCTCGGTTTTTATACTTTGCGCTTAAAGCATAATTGAGTGTGATGACAAAAGCTATGCTATTGGAAGGAGGCTATTTTTTTCTCTAACTTTTTAATACGTTTTTCAATTTCGGTTGTTTGCTTTTTATGCTCTTTATTTATTATTTTTAACTGCTTGGTTATATCTTTGCTAATTAACTTTTTATCCTCGTCATCTAAAATTCGATTAAGCCGCTGTTGCTGATTGTACTCAGCGCGGTCTTTCTTACGTTTTATAATTGCTAACTTATTATTATTGCTTCTCAATTCTGCTTGCAGATCAAGCACAATACGTTCGCGCTCTAATGCGTTTAGCTCTTTTGTGTAATCTTGCGCCGGTGCAGTATTAATTCCTGATACAGTATTAATTGTGTAGGCGGTAGCGTTATCTTTACAAGGGAATTGCGAAAAGATAGTGCCGTTTTCTGTCACGCATTTATAGTAGGTTGTGGCATTTTGCGCATGCAGAAAAAGTGGGCATACCATTACTGCGCATAAAAAAAGTGTGTGCTTTTGCATTAAGTTCATCCCTGGCGTTTACTATGATTTAGTAAATATAACCTAGCTTGGTGTTATAGCAAGCTAGGTTAAGGGATAGGGCTATTGTGTGTAGGTTTTTAGCTTTTTAATACTTTGTACTAAAAACGGGATATCGAGGCTTTGCTCTATAGAAAAGCCTTCAGCGGCAGATATATTTTTATAGTTACCGTCTGAATCTATAAGCGTAATTCTATCTTTTTTGTAAGCAATAACTACACCTTGTGAGTAGTTAACGCCGGTATCTGTTTTTTTCTTATAGAGGTTTTCACCTAGCATGGTTTGCGTAACAACAGACTTACAGTTTAAGTATTGCCCTACACTGGTTGCAATAATATCACTAGGTTGAATAAGCCCGTCTACCTTGGCTATTTGCTTATCAGAGCTGTATAACACCGATGATGTAACTACTTCTGAGCTATTATTCGCTAAGCTAAAGGCAAAAATATGCGTGTCGTCATTGCGTGGAGAAGGGGCATCCTCTGCTTTTATGATTCTAATCGCACTGTTTGAGTGGGCTTGGTCGTTTATAAAGCTTAATTCTTCAATACCCGTAAGTTCAATGCTTCTACGTTGGCTTTGCCATGCAGGCAAGGTTTGCTCTGATAAAATGCTCATTTTATAAAAAGAAGGTAAGCCATACACTAAACTAAATAAGCTATCGCCATGGTGTGTTGGCTGTAAAAACTGATCAGTTTTATGTAGATTTTCATGCTTAGCAACAAACTGTTTTAACTGTTCATCGTTCTCAAATACAAAAATATCAACTTGTTGCTCGGTGTAATCGTCGCACTTTTGTAAAGGCGAAGGAATTTGATAATTAACGTTTTGATTATTAATTCTTACATCGTGAGCTTGTTTGTAGCTTTCAATGTCGAGTAAATCATTTTTAGCTAATAAACTTTTAGCGGTTGTAGGGTACGAAAGCGGTAAAACGTTATCTTGCTTCGTTATATCAAACTTTAAATTTGCATCGGCCCAAATGTGAATACTGTGGCTAAGAGCAAAACACAATACTAAAAACGAGCTGGCAAAACGGGCAAACTTAAGTTGTTTTAAACGCGCTAAATGCTGCCATGTATAGTTACTTACAACTAGCTGAAAGCCTAAAATAAGTAAAACAATCCCCCCAGCTAACAATGTAGTAAGGGTCGGCGAGCTCGTAAGACGATGCCATAGTAAAGAAATAATTTCAGGTAGCGCAGAAGAGCTTAAGTGGTAGCCCAAATTAACATATACATATGCATCAAGCGTTAATATAGATGCCCCAAGTGTTGCAATAACGGCAGCCATACCTCGAATATGGCGGGGATAAGGAAACACCAAGCTTAAAGGAAATACCGTCAGCACAAATGCTAAAAAAGCGATAAAGCTCGTATGGCTTAACCACGTCACTAACATATAGGTAATACCCATAAAGCTAGTTGGCGGTGAATCTGCAAATAAAAAACTTAGGCTAATAAAAAGCGCTAAACCAATATTTGCAAAAGTGAACCAATGGCCCCAACTTAATAACTGACTCGCTTTAGATGAAAACTGATTGTGCTGCGATAAATTCATATAATTTATTTAACCGACTGAGCAAGTGCTTTTGCAAAGTTCTCAGTTACGGCTTGTCTTTTCCCTGCAGGTACATGCTCTTTTAGGATATGCGTGATAGAATTTCCTAAACACATAAGGCTTAAATCAACCGGCGCATTATGTTGCGTTAGCACATCAATGAGCTGATCGACGATTTGTTCTACTTCTTCATTAGAGTATTTTGATAAGATTGGCATCAGTTGGTTCAATAAAAGAGTTATATTCTCGTATTTTAACACCAGAGGCGTGAAAAACAAAGATGACAACAGACGTTAAAAAATTAGTCGTTCATTATGTAGACAAAAAAGACGACGATACGCAAATTCACCTCCGAAACGATGAAATGGTGATTAATGATAAAGTCGCTGTTTTTATCGAACAACTCCATCATGCATACAACTCAAAGCCAGGCAAAGGTTACTGTGCATTTAGTGGCGATAAAAACAGTGTTGTAGCGTCAGCAATGCAAAGCTATCGTAACGACGAGTTAGGCTTTTGGCACATGACCGAGCAAGCATCTACGGTTTTAAAAGAAGAGCTTGATAAGTACGCCTTTAGTGAAACCGGTTATTTAGTATTTTGTCATTATCAGTATGTGGCTACTGATTACATGCTAATAGCCATGATCAACATCAAAGAGCACTACAGCATGACCTCAGAGCTCGACTTAGCAGCGTCGCGCCACTTAGATATATCGCGCATGCAATTAGCAGCTCGCATTGATTTAACCGCATGGGACACACAAGCTGACGACAATCGTTATATTTCGTTTATTAAAGGGCGAGCAGGGAGAAAAGTAGCAGACTTTTTCTTAGATTTTTTAGGGTGTGAAGAGGGCATAGACCCTAAACAACAAAGCCAAGTGATGCTCAGCGCTGTTGAAGATTATTTATCTGAGCAGGAGTTTGATAAATCAGAAAAAGACGAATTACGTAAGCAAGTATTTGACTACTGTAATGACTGTGTAACCACAGGTGAAGATGCAAGCGTAACTGAACTTTCGGCGACTTTAACTAAAGGCGATGACAGTCCATTTGACAGCTTTTGTAAAGAGCAAAGCTACGATTTAGAAGACTCTTTCCCGGTTGATAAAAAAACCGTGACCAGTATGGTTAAGTTCTCGGGTTTAGGCGGCGGTGTAAGTGTAAGTTTTGAGCGTAAACATTTAGGTGAGCGCGTAACTTACAATGAAGCGACCGATACACTAGTCATTAAAGGCATTCCACCTAACTTAAAAGATCAACTACAACGTTTTATGGAAAGTGAAAGTGAGTAAACTCATTTGATCTAATTAAAAGCTGATTTAAGAGCGCGATTTTTATATCGCGCTTTTTTATTTTTGCTAGGTAGTAAAGCCACTTAAAAGTCTATTGCACAAAGAAAAGTGAATGAGAGTAAAATGAGAAACCAACACTAATTTAAACAATTATTTTTCATTTCTTCTCTATAAGCGCAGCGTCTCATATCCTCTTTGTGAATATACATTTATTACGGGCTTTGCCCGGCACGCCAATAAGTTGTGCGTCTACAGGTTAATATTATTTACGGTGTTTAAGTTTGGCTGGAGTCATAAAGTTTGCTTACGCGAGAAGCAATGCAGCTGTTTATTTTTGCTGGCTATTAAAGCCACTTAAAAGTCTATTACACAAAGACAAGCGAAAGAGGATCAAATGAGAAAATACATTTCAGGGCAAGACAGGTTTTAAAACAAAAAAGCCCCGCTATTTGTTAATAGCGGGGCTTTTTAATGAGTGTTAATGGTTAATCAGCACTCATTGTTTTAGTCATTGCAGAACTCGCACGACCTGCTGGTTTAATTGAACCTGCGCGTAAGCCACTATCAGGCACTAACTCACGTTTGTCGTGTGCCATGGCAACTGATGTATGCTTTACGTCGCTATCAGCAACAGGTGTCGGTTGTGCCATTGGTGCACTTGCCGCGCCTTTGGTGATAACCGTTTTTGCATTTACATCTTTTTGAGTTGCATTTGCAGTAACTGGTTGCTCAGCTGCTACAGGCTCTGCTTTAACAGGCTCTGGCGTTTCTGGTTGCTCAGCTGCTACAGGCTCTGCTTTAACAGGCTCT